>JAIEMR010000119.1 GCA_019751935.1 Alphaproteobacteria bacterium | reverse complement strand
AAAGGCTACAACAATATCCGCAAACACAACCACCCTCTGAAAATCGAAAATCCTTATCTGAAATTACCTGCACAGTGCCGAAAGTTTACAAAAAGTTCTGATAATCAATCTTAGAAAATATCTTAAGTTTCTTATTTCATAAAATAGATTTTCTCTATAGAATTTTTTGAAAGTTGCTTTAGTGAGAAAAAGCCTATGAGCTCTCCTCTATCAGCCTACCAGTTTAATCAAACTGTTACCCCGCTTATTGAGTCTGTTGGCCTCCCCTTATTAAAGAATTTTGGAATAACGCACTTTGGTCACATCAAGGTGAATAATGATGGTCTTATGTTGCGTCTTGCAAATTATGAGCCTTGGAATAAAATTTATTTCCAAGAAGAATTTTATAACGACGATAAGCTATATAACATGAGCTGGTTGCCTCTTCATAGCAAAAGGAGGCAAATACTGATCGGACAACCTAATACATTGCATCAACAAATCCTTTTTGAAAATGGCTTGTGGAATTTTCTTCTTATTTACGAACGTACAGAAAATGAAGGCACATTTACCTTCTTTGGCACAACACCAGAAAATGCCGGTATTATTGACTATTATCTTAATAACTCCGAAGCCTTTGATCACTTCGCGCTTTATTTTAAAGAAAAGACTTTTCCTTATTTAGAAATGAAAAAAGATAGATGCATCCAACTAAAGAATTCTCCGTTTGAATTCCCAAAAAATGAAGATAATGTGCTCGAAAATTTTTATAAACAGACAGAAATCTCCAAATTTCATTTAGGGGAATCTTTTGGAAACTTGATTTTATCAAAACGAGAAGCCCAGTGCCTTTATTACCTTCTTCGTGGGCAATCCGCAAAAGAAATTGCAAAAACCCTTCATCTATCTCCTCGAACGGTAGAGTCATTTCTTGATATTATTAAAAGAAAAACAGGGGTTCACTGCAAAGCAAAGCTTGTTGAGAAGTTATATAACGCTATCCCTGTGTGCATTGCTTAAACATAAAATCAGTAACTGCTTGCCTCTTAGGCCTCTTCTTCTTTATAAATAATTGAAGGAAAAATCTTATTTAGAGCGCGCCTTAAACTATGCAAAGAAAAATAATCCTTATTCCTTTAATGCTTGTCATGGCAGTTGCAGCGGTGATTATCTCAAAAAAATCTTATCTAGAAAAAACTGAAGACACTTCTTCAAAAATTTCCTACAACCCGGTTGAAACTAAATTTCTAGAAAACGCTACAGGTACAGAGGCTTTGGAATGGGCGCGCACTCACACAGATAAAACTAAGGATTACATAAAAAATCAACCTCTTTACGCTGGCATCAAAGAGAATATCGAAAAGATTTTTTATGATAAAAACAAGCTGATTTCTGGTTGGATTCGAAATGGCTATGTTTATAACTTTTGGGTGGATGATAAAAACCCCCAAGGACTTTGGCACAGGACTCCATTGTCTGAATATGCAAAAGACTTCCCCACTTGGGAAACGCTTATAGATTTTGATGAGCTTTCAAAACAGATGGGTAAAAAAGTTGTACTTAAAGGAACACACAGCTTAACCCATACATCAAACAAATTTTTAATTGGTTTATCATTTGGCGGAAACGATGAATATATCTTTAAAGAATGGGACCTTGAAACCAAACAATTTGTAGAAAATGGATTTAATTCAAAAAACGCAAAAGATGAATGGGTTGGGGGGAAATTTACAGAGGCTGTATGGGTTGATGATAACACAGTTCTCTGTAACCCAGCACTTGATCCAAGTAATGTAACCGAATCTCTTTACCCAAATACTCTTTATTTATGGAAGAGAGGAGAGCCTATTGAAAAGGCCAAAAAGATTTTTGAGATTCCGAAAGATTACATACGTCTTATTACCAATCGCTTACTTTTAAAAGATATTCATCCCTCCCTTTTTTACATCGTTGCCTTAAAGGATTTTTATAATACTGATAAATACTTGATGGATGAAAGTTTTAGCCCAAAACCAATCCACATGCCTTTAGATTCAACTTTGCAAGGTTCATTTAAAGAGTATGTTTTTTTCTTGCTTCGCAGCGATTGGAAGATTGGAAAAGGATATAAAAAAGGAACTTTAGTTTCCATGCATTGGTCTGATCTTTTAAAAGAAGATAAGGACAAAACAACCCTTCAGGTTGTTTATGCTCCTCAAAGCGATGAATGTTTTGATTTTTTAAATGTTACAAATGACACCGTTTTCTTATCCATATTTAAGAATATAAATTCAGAAGTTTATCAATTGGTTCTTGAAGATGGGAAATGGTTAAAGCCGATCCCTGTAGCACTGCCAGACAAAATAGCTATTGTTGGGATTTCTTCCGACGGCGAAGAAAATCAAGCTTTAATGACTTTTCAAAATATGTTAACGCCGCCAAGCGTTTATATCTGGGATAAAGAAAAGCAATTTAAACAAATTAAAAAACCAATTCATCAATTTGATAGCGAGAATTATATAGCTGAGCAACGTTTTGCCACCAGCACTGATGGACAAAAAATTCCTTATTTTATAGCGTATAAAAAGGGCTTACAGCTTGATGGAAAAAACCCAACTCTCTTAACAGCCTACGGCGGTTTTCAAATTATAAACTTCCCCTATTACTCAAGATTGATAAATGAATTATGGCTAAAAAAGGGCGGAGTGTTTGTACTGGCTAATATCCGGGGAGGAGGGGAATTTGGACCCGATTGGCATCAAGCCGCAATCCAAGAAAAACGCCAAACTGGTTTTAATGATTTCATTGCTGTAGCCAAAGACCTGATTCACACAAAAATTACTTCCCCAGATCATCTAGGCATCAAAGGAGGAAGCAATGGCGGTCTTTTGGTTTCAGTTGCTATGACACAGCATCCTGAACTTTTAGGCGCTGTTGTCTGCGAAATTCCTTTTGTTGATGTGTTGCGTTATACAGAATTTGGCGCAGGGCCTTCATGGATTGCTGAATTCGGTGATCCCAAAGAAGCAGAGATGGAAAAGTGTTTAAAAGGATATTCACCTGTTGAAAATATTTTTGTGAGTAAAAAATACCCCCCCATGCTGGTAACAAACTCAGCCAACGACCAAAGAGTTCATCCATGGCATGGACGGATCTTGCATTATTTAATGGATAATCACCCGGATGCGGCCAGTTATTTTATCGAAAGCGAGGATGCTGGGCATGGATCAGGTGCTGATCTGAAAGACCGAGTCGATTATTATGCTAACATTTTCACCTTTTTAGCTACGACTTTAGGCCTTTCTAAAGGTTCGTAATTGGTAACATAGCGGAACTATAAAAATGGGTAAGTTTACGTCATTGCGAGGAGCCAAAGGCGACGTGGCAATCCAGAAAAAAATAGAGAAGTTTTTAATGCTCTCCTGGATCGCCACACCCCTGACGGGGTTCGCGATGACGAGGGTTATTGCCGTTTTATATCGATTCTGCAAGATGAGGAAAGAGAGTTAAGGAATGTATGAGAACTTTGATCCTCTTTTCAAAGATATTAGCACCATCCGCGGCGCTTCGGGGAAAAGGCGTGCGTTTTATCAAAAACTGATGGGCGATCGTATTCTAGATGCCTTGTGGCATTTACCGTCGGGCATTGAAGTCCGTGAAAAAATTGATAGCTTGCATGATAAGCTTGTATCCAAAACCGTCACCTTGATTGCGCGAGTCGATTTTCATGAGCCCTCCACCCGCTTTGGCCGTCCCTATCGCATTGTTTGCGATTTTAAAGGTGAAAGGCTAGAGATTGTCTTTTTTAATTTTCGAAGGCACTATTTAAAAGAAAAAGCCGTGATCGGTAGCGATATTATGATCTCAGGCAAACTGGAATACGATACGCGCTATAAACAAGGCGGATGGCGAATTACCCATCCCGATCATATCGGATCTCCAGCAGAACTACCCTATTGGGTTGGGGTGGAGGCAATCTACCCACTTACAGCCGGAACCAATCGTTACACGGTGACAAGCGTTATCAAAGATGCTTTAAGCATGCTGCCACAACTGCCCGAATGGCTAGATCCAAATTTCATCAAAGAAAAAGAATGGCCCGCTTGGGATAAAGCTATCTATGATGCGCATCATCCGCAAACTTATTTTGATATAACTGGTGACCATTCTGCGCGCCAAAGGCTTGCTTATGATGAGATCTTAGCGCATCAACTGAGCCTTCATCTGTCAAAGAGAGAGAATTTAAAACTCCCCTCTCCAGCGATGCTGGGTGATGGCACGTTAAGAAAGCAGCTGACCAATAGCCTGCCCTTTACGTTGACATCCAGCCAACTTGAAGCCATTTCGGAAATTAATGCAGATATGAGTAAGCCATTACAAATGCTGCGTTTATTGCAAGGGGATGTTGGCAGCGGAAAAACCTTGGTTGCCGTTATGGCAGCATTGCAAGCAATCGAAGCTGGAGCTCAAAGTGCAATTTTAGCCCCAACCGATATATTGGCCCGCCAACACTATAAAACGATGAAACAGCTGTTGGATCCAAT
>JAIEMR010000010.1 GCA_019751935.1 Alphaproteobacteria bacterium | reverse complement strand
TGTCTTTCTTATAGCATCTTTTGTATCTAAAGTTGCTGTTAAGCGTTCTTTATTAGCATCTATAAATTCTTGTAATTGTGGCTCATCAACAGGTGCTTTCCCTGCATTAATAGCTTCTACGTAAGTTGGATTTTTATCAACACCAATGACTTCAAAACTTTTACTTGCATAAACTGCCGCCATCGGAGAACCCAGCTTACCAAGCCCAATAATAGATACTTTTACCATTTACTTGCCCTTAATTCGTAATTTAATTCTTCTAATCGTTGATTTTACATGTCTTTTCAGAAAAGACAATTCCCATGTAGAATGAAATATCCCATTCTTTAACACATAATTCGCATCATAATTGTTATAAACATTTTTTTGTCCACCTGCTAGGGATAAATTATAATCACCTTGCTTGGCCTTAAAAATACGGTCACCATTGCGCTCTCCCGCAGCTACCCCTTGAATATGTGCATAATCATGATTTTGATGAAGGGCCACAACGTCTGCTGTTGTATCAATAAGCGCTGCCTGCTCGCGTAATGCTTGGTACATCATCCAATTGTCCCAATATCCTCTTCCTAAAAGAAATGGAGGAACTGCTTTGTACAACTGTTTAGGGAAGGCAAAAAAATCACTTCCTCCCGATGAATACATGTCATTTTCAGTTAAGGCCAATTTTCTCAAATCTTGACGCTCTTTTTCTGAATTCAAGTCTAATCTTTTATCTATATTGGCATTAAAGCGGCTACTTACCATTAAATATTTTTCAAACCGACTTGATACAAGTTGAAAGGCTTCTAAGAAGTCTTGAAACAAGATGATATCGGTGTGAATAAAACAAAGATTATGATTGTTCGCTCTATTTTCAGCCGTTCCTATAATATCATCTAAAAGGGGCGCTTTCCACTCTGAGTGGTATTTCAGATCCGGAATGTGCTTGAGATTATATTTTTGAGTAGTCTCTGCCACGCCTTCATCATCTCCCAAAAGAATAATTTCAGGCATTGGTTTTAGTTGCAACCAACTTTCAATGGCATTAGTTTGAATGATCCCGATATGCCCCTTAAAAGCCTTAGGAACAGAGAAAAAGGTAATCATGCTTTTATTAAAGAATCCTTTTCAGGAAATTGTACATGAGGGGCACCCCAATTATCATCGTTATAGACCACCGGTTCGCCTTGTGCCTTTAAGTTCCTTTGCTTTTCAAATTCATTTGCGAGATCATCATCTGACATATAAGCTATACCTTGCTTTTTCAGGCGATCAAATAAAAGGTTAGCACCTTCTGGTGTCCATCCTGAACCTTGACCATGCTCTATATGGTAAATTGCATGAGAGGGGGGCAAATTGTTCATTATAATAGAATTATGATAGGCTTGATAGATCAGCACAGAATCAATATGCCAAGAATAAAGTTCCCATTCAGGATACCCTTTTAATTTTTCCCAATCATCTTTGGATATTAAAGTAAAGTCTCCACAAGCATTCGTATGTAAAAAATTAGTTGATCTAAATAATAAACCAGACACATTGACTACATATTTAAAAAAACTTTTGGCGTCCTTTGCAAGAGACATCCATAACACCCTTAATTTCTTCAACATGTCAGGCGCACTCTTACACGCTCTTATAGGGTGAATTATGCTCTTTATTAGTGCATTCGGAAAGGCTTTTATGGCAAATAAGGTTTTCCTTAAAACTTTCTTAGAATAGGACAGCACTATGCGAAAAATGGATGAAACAGTGGTCATGCATATAAAAAACTTACCTTTATACATAAAGTTATTTTTAATATGCACATTAAAAGGAAAAGTACCTACTTTCATATTTACCCTGACCATACCCTGGTCAGCTTTCTCTAACACAGTCTGAAAGGGCTCAAAAGGCGATACAGTGTCTTTTAAATCTGTATCATATCGATCAACTCTATACAAACACCCAGGCTTTAGTTTTGTTTTAAGAAATTCCATCAACTCATTAGAAAATAAAATATCTATATTGGTAGAAAGGATGTAATCCGCACTCGCCCTTCTGATTCCAACATTTTTGGCAATGTACTGAAATAATGGCAGCTTATCGGAGAATTTAAATTTAGTATGATACTCGTTAGGAACTTGAATGACGCGATAAGAGAAATAGGCATTCTTTTTAGGCCAATCGAGTGCTTCAAACAACCCTTTCTTATTGGCAGGAGGATTCCAATCAACCAATAAAAGCTCTATAGGAAATTCAAATTTTAAGGCTTGCGCAGCAAGGCCATTAACAAAATGCTGCGTTCTCCACAAAGCATTGCCACCATGATCATCATTTCGTGAAGTTGCAACAACAGATAAAAGCGGTTTTTGAATACTTTTCATAACTACCTAAATAACTCTATTACTTTTCGTTTGACTAAACTTATTAAATTTCTACAAAAAATGGCAGGACTGTTTATGAATGCTTTTAAAAAATAGCATCCCGCACTAGACAGCATTTTATTTTTAAGGGCAGCATAAAACAATTCATAAAAAATTGCCATCTTTACGAGAGTTTTATCTTTTTCTTTTTTCACCAGTACAACATCTAAAAAAACTGCTAAAGCTTTTCTGCACGTTTCAAAATCAGCAACATGCCCTGCTTTTATGTTCGCTAATGCAATAGGCAAAGATATCCAATTATAATGGTGACTAAATTTGATTTGCCACTCCCAGTCTTCAAACCTTTTCAAATTCTCATTTTGAAATCCTACCTTATTAAGGCATTCCTTCTTAAACATTAAGGTACTTCCTGGACTAAGATTACACCCCAGCAAACTTTGTTTATAAAAATCTTCTTGGATTGGTATCTGCCGCTTGACAATTTTGTATTCAACCTGTTGAGAGTTTACTAGATTGACATATATTAAATCATAGTAAGTTACACAGCCGCCAATAGAATCATCAGCTTTAGAGAAAAACTCATATTGCTTTTCCAGCTTTTCTGAATGCCAAGTATCATCTGAGTCAAGAAACGCTATATAGATTCCTTTGCTTGCTTTTATTCCAGTATTCCGGCTTGCAGCAGCTCCTTTATTTGTCTCATGCTTAATGAGTGAAACGCGTTCATCTTTAATTTCATTCATTATTTCAATTGTCTTATCTGTGGACCCATCATCTACCACGATCAATTCAAAATGGGGATACGTTTGAATTAACACACTATCAACCGCTTTTTTTAAATCCAAAGCACGATTATAGGTTGGCAGAATGACGGATATTAACTCGCTCATAGATTCAGCATGAAACCATTCGTAATAGGGTAACGCCTTTCGACTGAAAGAGCTTTTGCTGTAATTTTAGGGCCAGGAGCCGATTGACGGCGCTTATATTCTGCTCTATCTAGCATTTTAAATACGCGCATGACTTCTTTTTCAGGCAAGCCACTTTTTGCGATCTCTTCTATTGAGGCATCTTCCTCAATCAGTCCATATAAAATCGCATCTAAGATTTCATATTCAGGTAAGCTATCTTGATCTTTTTGATCTGGCTTGAGCTCCGCAGAGGGTGGTTTTGTGATAACTCTCTCTGGCATGACATCGCTTTTGGGCCCAAGAAAATCTGGATGGAAATTTTCATTCCTCCATTTTGATAGAGCAAAAACTTGGGTTTTATAAACATCTTTCAAAGCATTATAACCACCACACATATCCCCATACAAAGTTGCATATCCAACTGCCATTTCTGATTTATTACCTGTTGATAACACCATCCAACCTAATTTATTGCTAAGAGCCATTAAAACCATTCCTCGGGCGCGAGATTGTATGTTTTCCTCGGTAGTGTCTTGGGCTTTTCCTTTAAATTTTTCGCTCAGCATACTTGAATAGGCAATCATGGCTGGTTCAATTGAAACAATATCATAAGCAATATTTAAAGATTCTGCGATAGCTTCAGCATCTTCAAAACTTTCCTTAGAGGTGTAAGGGGACGGCATCATCACACAAGATACTCTTTCAGCACCCAACGCATCCACAGCAATAGCAGCTGAAATGGCTGAATCGATACCACCTGATAAACCAATCAAAACTCCGCCGAATTGATTTTTCTCTACATAATCTTTTAACCCAAGTACAAGGGCTCTATATAAAAGCCCAGCTTGATCTTTTTCATGATTTTCTTCTGACAAAGAAGAAATTGTACATTTGCCGTCTTTCTTTTCAAATTGAAGAGTTTGGATGGATTCACAAAAAGCCGGAAGTTCGCAAACAGTCTCGCCTTTTTCATCTAAAACAAAAGACCTGCCATCAAAAACAAGACTGTCTTGCCCGCCAACAAGGTTTAAATAAACCAAAGGAAGGTTCGTTTCATTAATTCTGGCACGAGCATGTTCTCTGCGGCAATCATCTTTTTCTAAATCAAATGGAGATCCATTAATAACCAATAAACAGTCTGCCCCTTTTTGCTGCAAATACAATGCAGGCTCAGGTACCCACATGTCTTCACATACCATAACTCCAATATTAAAACCTTTGTAAGGCAACGGTATTTGTAAAGCTCCAT
>JAIEMR010000066.1 GCA_019751935.1 Alphaproteobacteria bacterium | reverse complement strand
AACAATCCTTTATTGTTTACCGTTTTTAGGAACCTATATGCTTCTTAAAAATAATATCTCAAATGAATGGTTGATGAATGAAATCTTAGGGCTTTTCTTACTCATCTTTTTAGTAGACTGGTTGGTATTTGTTTTATTGCTAACTTTTGGGATTATTCTTGGGTATTTAGCATTTTTAAGTTTAGGTCAAGAAATTGTCATATCTTCACAACAACCTTCAAACATTATGTTTGCTTTATATACATATATTTATGCCATTGGGTTAGGTTTAATTTTTTCTCGGAATAAAGAGATAATTCATCAAGATAGGCTTCAAACAATGAAGATACAAGCAGGCGCTATGGCACATGAACTGCGCACCCCTCTTGGTTCAATCTCTTTGATTGCTCAGATTTTGAAAATGCACATACCAACTTTGATAAATGTTTATAAACAAGCAAAAAAATCAAATCCAGAAATAGAAGACGTCGATACAGACTACGTAGAAAAAGCTCCAACAGAAATTGAAACCACCACCCGCGGGGCCTTTAGCATTATCGAGATTTTACTGATGAATGTAAAAGGGGTGTCAGATGAGGTTTCAAAAGAACCATGCAGCATCAAAACCTGCATCCAAAACGCCCTGGCTGCTTATCCATTAACCTCAGCTGAAAAACAAATCATTTATATCGACACAAAAGACGATTTCGTCTTTCAAGGAAATGAGCTGTTCATGCGGCATGTGCTGTTTAACCTTTTGAAAAACGCACTGTACTATGTAAAAGCCGCCAATAAAGGGGGAGTTTATATGCGCGCCGAAAAAACCCCAGAGGCGAACATTTTGTATTTCAAGGACACTGGCAAGGGTATGCCCGCATCAATGGTACCTTATGTTTTTGAACGGTTTTATTCAAAAACTCAACACGGAACAGGCATTGGGCTAGCCTTTTGCAAATCCGTCATGGAAAGCTTTGGGGGGAAAATTTCATGTGAATCGGTTGAAGGCGAACATACAACGTTTATTTTGAAGTTTCCCAAAGGGCTATAAGAAAGTAAATAATACCTTAAATTCTTAGAGTTTATATTTTTTCTGTAAATACTTAAAATAATAATTATTAAAAATTAATCTTTCCTAAACTTTCAAATAGTATTATAAGAGTAAGGTATTTTTTTATTGGCATGCTTTCAAAGCTTTTAATTTATGAACAGAATTACTTTTTATTTACTAATCTTTGCGCTTTTATTCACCTTTCCCTCTTACAGTAATTATTCTACTGATAAGATACCGGGTGACTTTATACCAATGCTTGAAGCACCAGCAAGCGTTACAAACACAAAAAATTTTGCAACTTTTATAGCACGTCAATTTATAACAAAAGAAGAAACAAATTTAGACTTCTTTTTACATCCTAAGGCTTGGCAAGCAAAGTGGAATCAAAAATATCAAGCACTTACAAAAACAACTTCCCGTATAAAAGGACAAGACATTTTTCTAACCCTGGGAACTATGTTACGTGGGTTGCTAAATAGTGATAATGAAGATTACCTCCCTTTAGCCAACAAGATAGCTGAAGGAATGCTTAATGTTCTTATGGGAGATTTAGGCTTTCGAACTTCTCCCCTGGCTGCCGCTGAAAAAAAAGATACAATCCGCGAGGTACTTAATCTAGGGCGTTGGTTAAAAAACGATCTAGCTGAAAAAGTAAGATTTCTTGGATTAGTTTACGGGTATTTAGAGAAACAACAACATAAAATACACTTTCAAAAATTTGTTTTGTATTTATTAGCAGGAAATGATTCTGAAATAAAAGAAGGTGCATGGTATTTAACAGGAGTCAGTGATAAATCAGCTGCTATTCAGAAAGCAAAAAAACACGCAAACGACCTCTTACCACGTGATGAGAGTCTGGATGAAGGCAGTCCATTTGATCCGAATAGCACTCCGATCACAGCTCTTACTTATAATGGCCGTCCCCAATTAATTTATGGTACACCTGGAATCCAAACTAGTGATTTGCACGCAGCTTTAGGAAGGGCTTATGCACGGTATCCGCAGAATATGGTCTTAGGCAGCTTAGGCACACCCAGACAATCCCCAACCGATACCTTCTCTATTTTTATAAAACTTGATCCAACTCATTATTTTGTAATTATGAGAGCACCCAATATGGATAATATTTTCCTACTTCCTTCTTATATGAAAGTAAAATCTCTTAAAGAAGGCGAAGAAAAATCCGGCACTATCACAGCTAATATTCTATCTTCTCAAGGAGGAGTAAGCCTAGCTAGTAATATGATTGAGTGGAGAGTAAATGAAGAAGAAAATATTTCTGGAGGACATCTTTCATTTGATAGCCCCAAAGTAAATAGAGACAGAACATTTTCGTTTACAGTTTCTGTCAAACAAGGTTTTAGTAAAAAAGAGATTAAATATTATTACTGGCATCCACTCATGGGACAAATGCAGCAATTAAAAACCTTTGCAAATAAGCCTTTCACCCTTCAAGGGTTATATCTGAAGTTAGAATCTCTTTCTGGTGCCCTTACTGTTTCTCCTGAGATCCGAGCAGAAATAGAAGCGCTGAAAGAAGGAAGATTGGCAAATTTTTCACCCCAATTAGTTAAAAAATCATAGGAGATTAAAAAATGAAACAATATATAAAATCAATCACGTTCTTACTATCTACAACGTACCTGGTAAGTACAAGCTTAACAATGGCGTCTGACCTTTCTAGCTTTGATGATAAAAGAGCATCATCTACCGCCCTTGTTCCTTTTGCCATGCCTTCTGCTGTTACAACAAAACCCACAGTTAGCAAAGACCTTAAGGTCCTTCATGTTGCTATAGGTGGAAAAGATGCTGTAACCCTTTTAGGGGCCGCTGAAGTTAGACAAGGAGGACGAGGAGCTACAGTAACCGTTTCCCAAACAAAAAGTGCTCCGGGTGTTACAGATGGAGGCGCTACCCTTGTTGTTTTTAATGAGGATCGTGCTCTTGCTACTGCACCTCAGACAACAAGAGTCTGGAGAGAATATGAAGAAGCAGAAGCTGCAGTAAAAGCTGGTAAACCTATAACATCAGATAGCCTTGAAACATCCTTACTGGATGCTTATTCAGGAAAAAAAGAAGTTGGTGACAGAATGCTTGTTGAACATACTCCAGTTCCCCTTGGAGAAGGAGACGGCGGCGGATCAACTATTACCAGGCGTTCCTACCTGGAGATTATCACTCCCGGTTTTCTTGACTTCAGAACAGCACTTGATAGATTTACAAATGAGCAAGTTGTATTGACATTAAGAGGCTTATCAGAAGCAATTAAGACTAGAATGGCTGGTTATGGCCAAGGTATTGTAAATGATTCCTTAAGGGTTGCCATGCCTCTTATTGATAAAACTTTAAGCTTTTTAGATGATGCGACTCTTATGGAAGCCCTGCAATATGATATGAGCTTAATCTTACCAGCTTTGGACAAAATCGTTGATTCGTGTGATCGCTATATTCGTAAAAAAAGATTACCTCTCGATCCGCCCCCTTTGGACGATGTAATACTTGAAGGCGTTTCAATTACAGACCTGCACGCTGCATCGCTTCAAATTGAAAGAGTATTGTACATGATTAAAGATAATAAATTCATGAACAAACAAAAAGTTTTTATGAGAAATGTTATCGAAAAAACAAAAACTAGTGCTCCTTCTTCTGATGAAGGTAAGCTCAATAAAGCTTTCAGAGAAGGACTAGCAGAATTAGATGCACTTCATGCGATGTTTACATCTCATAAAGTTCCAGCTTTTGAACACCTTAGGGAAGGTATCATTCAAATTAACCTGTTATCGGAAGGTATAATTAGATACGCTCAGCCTACTCACCGTATAGCAATGGCAAAAGCTGCAGAACATAGATGGGTTCAAGACTTTAAAGACCAACTTGCTATTACCGATAAACCTGCTAGAGAAGTTACATCTGCCCTTGTTTTATCCAGAGCTACACCAAAATTTGTAACCGATTCAACTCGATTATCAGCCTTAGCGTCTGAGTGGGGCTATGGTCTAAATGAAAAAAGATTTGATTTCAAGCATACTATAGCAAATGCCGCTAGATATGCAAGTGTACCTGCCTTGGTAGACGGTGTAGTAGTAGAGCCGCTTGCCTTAACAGATGCAGTACCAACAATGCCATCAGACGGAGGATCAGGAGGAAGCGTCTCAGGTCTTGTGACAGCTGAAGTACCAACAGGAGGAAAAGCAAGTGGCTCAGCTGATGAATCTAAAAAAGGTTAAGATAGGATAATAACGAAAAAGATAGGGGAAAATTTCCCCTATCCCTTTTGCAAGAGAAGAGTTACCCAATCTTCAATAGGATGGGTTTTAACTAATTCAAACCCTTCTGCCTCATAAGCCTCTAGGACTTGGGGTTTTTGACGATCTAACAAACCCGATAAAATCACCCAACCACCAGATTTTAAACTGGCCTTTATGTCAGATGCCATCAGGCATAACGGTTTTGCTAAAATATTAGCGGTAACAACTTCAAA
>JAIEMR010000175.1 GCA_019751935.1 Alphaproteobacteria bacterium | reverse complement strand
ACCGGACTCCACTGCCTCCCATCAAAATAATTGCCGCTGTTCTCTCTTTCATTATGATTTACATTATAGTAAAATGGCCATTTTTTCGCCTGGATAGCTCAGTTGGTAGAGCAGCGCATTCGTAATGCGAAGGTCGCAGGTTCGACTCCTGTTTTAGGCAACCATCAAATCCTAACCCATTTTAGGAGGTATGTCCGAGGGCAGCCCATTAGGTCCTCCAGATCCAAGTTTTTCGGCAATTCCACTGCCGTGGACCAATCTTGGACCAAATGAGCACAGCAAGCCATAGGAACCTACAGCAAGTTCCACCCCTGCAACAGTAGCTGACCCAATTTTTAACCTAAAAAATAGGGTCATCCCAATGAAGCAGTTAGAAGCGCTCAAAAAACGTCTGCCTCCCGGCATAGATATTCGTATCAGTTCCAAGAATACCATTACGTTCCGCGCCCGTTTCAGGCGCTCGGGTTATCCCGATCTCATGAAAACATTCGTTGATGTCAAGTCAGCTAAAGGCTGGCTCAACGAGCAACAGCGCAACCTTGATCTTGGGATCTACCTTCCTAATGCCCTTGCTTCCAAAAAAACCTTTGCCGAGGCTAATGCTCTTATGGCAACAAAATGATTTAATTTGATCATTGCCTCCGATCTTTCCCTGTTACCTCCAGATGGGGCGGAACTGCCTTCTTACGTTCCCGAAATTGTTCAGCTTGGTGAAATGTTGGGAATAGGGTTACGATAACGAAGGAGGAACTAGCCCTTTTCGTCCTCGGCCTGTTTTTAAAAGAATTGCCTGTCCGATCGTTGAAAGAGATGGGACGGGTTGGCCAGACCGGAAGAAGGTAGAGAAGGTTGAAGGCATCCTGAATGCAACTGACCTGATCTCCAACTGAGCTTCAGCTCCAAGTTAAGGGTCATATCAGACCCTACAGTTCATGTAATAGGAGCACTCATTGACTTTTGTTGAGTTCCTGTGTTACATATAGAAATATGAAACGATCTAAGTACCAGCACCTTCTTGACCCGCTTCTCAAAGAGCCTATCTTCAAGGCCAGTGAGGCTCGTTCTAGGGGTATTCCCTCTCGGATGCTTGCGCATTATTGTCAGAAAGGGGTAATTGAAAGAGTCGGGCGCGGGCTGTACCGGGTAGTCGAAGCTTCTAGCGGAGTCCACCTTGATTTTGAAGAGCTTGTGCTAACCGCTTCGAGTATCCCCAGAGGGGTTATTTGTCTCATCTCAGCGCTTTGCTATTACAACCTGACCGATCAAATTATGAGGGAATATTGGATTGCCATTCCCAACACCGATAAGAGCCCGAAGCGCCCCCATACCCGAATCGTTCGGATGAGGAATATGAGCCTTGGATTAACAACCGTAAAAATGGGGAAGTACGAGGTAAAAGTTTTTGATCGAGAAAGGACCGTTGTTGATTCATTTCGATATTTGAGCGACGAAATTGCCATCAAGGCTCTTCAAGCCTATTTACAACCCTCTGGCGAAAAAAAAGCAGACCTGCCAAAGCTTTCAAGATACGCCAAAGCATTAAGAATCAATATTAATAAATATATTGTGGCTTTAACAACATGACTCACTCCTTAGAACAATCGTTTAAAAAACGGCTACAGCTTATTGCTAAGGAAAGAAATGTAACTCCTGCCGAAGTTTGGCAAAACGTCATCACAGAAAGATTTCTTGTACGCCTATGCCGATCCCCTTATCACTCGCATTTTGTCCTGAAAGGAGGAAATCTACTGGCTCGGTATGTGGACATCGGTAGAGAAACCAAAGACCTGGATTTCACGATCCAACGACTCAGCAATGAAATCAGCGCCTTGCAGAAGACTTTTAATGATATTGTGCGGGTTGAGATTGAGGATGGTTTTGTTTTTATAAACCCAGTTGTCGCGCCCCTCGAGCATTTTCACATGGAGTATCCCGGCGCTCACGTCAAAATAGAGGTTCGCTTTAGAAAAGCCAAATTTCCTCTCTTCATCGATTTAGGATTCGGCGATCTGGTTCAAACTCATGCGAAGGAGCTTTTGCTTCTCTCAAATTCCAAGGGGCCATTGTTTGAACCGTCGTTAACGGTAAATTGTTATCCAATGGAGTTCATATTTGCCGAGAAGCTAGAGACGGCAATCTTCCGAGGGGCTGATAATAGCCGGATGAAGGATTTTCACGATCTCTATACTATTGCTAGCTCTGAGAAAATGCTAAATGAGAAAGATACCGCAAAGGCAATTCGTCTGGTATTCGAGCATCGCAAGACGCCGCTCCGATTCCCAATCCAGTTCGATGTTTCGGCACGCGAAGCATTGCAGCAATACTGGGGACGCTATCGCCATTCTGCAATACTTGCAAAGGTCTTGCCAGAACAGATCGAAGCGGTGATAGCAGTGGTTAATAAATTAATTGATAAAATCCTGTAGGTATGTGAATGGATAAGGTTGCCGTTGTAGTTTCTAATTTTTCCGATATTGTTAAATCTGCTCTTCCTCTGTTAGATATTGTTTCCCCTGGTTTAGGAACAGGGCTTTCCTGTGCTTTGAATTATTACGAGCGTCAGGGGCAAAAAAGCTTAGAGGCATTTCTGAGTCAGCTTGACGATCGTTTAAGGGGATTGGCCTTAGAGACTGAAGAGATGCGAGAGAGATTTGAAAAACAGGCTGATTTTATTATTGAGATTCTAAATCGGGTGAAGCTGGAAAGAGCTGAAGAGAAAATCACGTTTTATGCGGGAGCAGCTGCTGAAATTATACGAAATGATGTCCCAGACCAGGACTTAAAGCGAGAATTCGTGAATATCATATCGGATCTGAGTAAAATAGAGCTTATAATTTTAGAGGCTCTTGAAGGGCGGCGTAGAGGAGAGGTTCTAAGGCTATCGTCCAAAGGCGGTACGTTTCTAAGAACAGATTTAATAATCAACGATATCAGTCTCGCTTGGATTGATTCTCTGATTCGCAAGGGACTTGTCGTCGATGCAAGCGTTGAAAATGTTCAATCAGGCTATACGCCTTCTCCTCGAAAAGTTGTAAGTCGGTCTGCAATTAGATTATCAGATTTGGCGAGGAGCATGATCGAATATATGCGAAGTGTACAATCTAGAAACCCCAGCTAAAAACAGCCGTTATTTTTTGATCTGGAAAATGAAGATACTCTTTTTTCGCAAATTTGTCCGGCGTACATGACTTCTCCAGTAGCGGTGCAGCCTCTTTTGAGGAGCGTCCTGATATCATTTCTCCTCCTTAAGACTATCAAAAGGGTCGATCTGTTTATCTCGATCCGTTTTGATCTGGTTGGTTTGTATGGCCTTGAATTACCCTCAGTTTTCTGAGCCGTTCTGCTATATCCATTTTTTTGAACTGAGCTGTAATTGATGCTGCTTCCAATATTATGTGCATAGCGAGCATTAATGTTGGAGGAAGCTCTTCTTGCTGGTTAGAACCGTAGGGGATCAAAATAATTTCCCTATTCGTTACGGAAAAACAATCGTCCAGCTCAGCAGAGGCCGCATGAGACGGATCGCTGTAAAATCGGTATGGGAGGTAATATTCATGGAGCAGTCCTGTTTGGCGTGCCAACTCCCAGAGACTTATTTCTGGTCCATTTTTCTTGACTTCCTCTTGTAGTGATGCCAAATCTTCCTTTGTTACCACCTTTTTCAAAGAATCGTAGAGAGGATTGTCTTTTGCTTCAGGTGTGTTTTCTACCGCATTTCTAATATATTTCAGCCTATTTCCTTGAGTTTCATTGATGTATATTTGAGCGAAATTGGGGTCGTCGCATAATTTTTTTAGCTTGATAAATCTTTCGATTTGCGGTCGGAGTAGTACTTGCGAGTCTTTTAGGCTTTTCTTTTTTAGGAGAGATTCTATCGAAATGCTCGTGCCCCGAATCATTTCTAAGAGGCAGTTGATACAAAAATCTCTTGGGTCAGAAACATCACAGGGTAATTTCTCAAGAAAACTCTGAAAAAATAGATTACTTTCCGTGAATGAACTCAGGAGATTGATGAAGTTATTCATTTAGGACGGCTGCTTTTCATTAGGTTTAAAATTCTTCATGCTCATAGAACATCAGCATAGCATCTCTGAGGTTTTTGTGGACCAATCCTGGACCAAACAGGGGCAGGAAAGCGCATTAAATGAATGCAAGCGGCTGTAGATTGAAACGCGTCAATCGGCTACACTCTTCTCGTGTCAGCTGCTGCGGATTGCGGCGGCGTGGGGCGCGGCCGGCATATTCGTAATGCGAAGGTCGCAGGTTCGACTCCTGTTTTAGGCAATTCCCATGTATCAGAACCTTCTTGATCCGCCGTGCCAAATGACCCTCTGAAGCGACATGTTTATTCCTGCAAGCGTCAAAAAACAATAACGTCATTAAATTTATAAGCGCATCTATACATGTTTTCCTGAATTTCTAACTTTTATTGTCTTTCGAATCTATGGAATTTACTGTTGAGATCTCCAAATCTAACTGATGTGAAAGAAAGTTTGATGAGCTAACGACACGTCTGCCACTT
>JAIEMR010000019.1 GCA_019751935.1 Alphaproteobacteria bacterium | reverse complement strand
CCCTTTTCTCTAGGTTTTCTATAGCATAACCATGACTGTGGGGAAGCTATAACCATTTTTCTTTGCCCTAATTATCAGCTATATCTATAGCATAACCATGACTGTGGGGAAGCTATAACCAAAGACTGTAGGTCTTGTTGCAATTGCAATCTATAGCATAACCCTGGACTAGAAGGAAGCTATAACTGACGCACTACTTACCACCCGACAAATTTCAAATCGAAAAAATAAAAATCTCTTGTCATTTCGGAATTTAGTCGAACTGCAGCTTTGCCGCGATGTGAGACTTATATATCCGGAATCTCAGGACGCCAGTTAACAGATGTCCTAAGATCACGGATACTGTGTTCATACTAACCTCGAGTTCAGTCTCTGGGAAAGGCTGAAAGACGTAAGGTTAGCTGGATATAGGCTCGTAAGCCAAGCAAAGTTTGGGCTCGCCTACTTTCCGAGATGACAAGTTCTATTTTGTCGGGCGGAAGAACGCACTACCTAAAGATACCCCTTCAAATCCCTATAAAAATTCTCGTGATTGCCAAGTGCGATCAGACAGATTTTCTGTGCTCCAACGGTGTAGGCTAAAAGGCACAAAGAATCTTTTAGGCGAAACTTATAAACCTTTACATCTCGTAAATCGCCCTTTTTCTGCTCTCCTCTCAAAGGATCTTGAAGGATTTTTTTGACGGCGTCTTCGATGCATAATTTATTTTTGGATGAGAGCTTTTTCAGTTGCCTTGCAAACAGAGGAGTTTGAAGAATCATCATTGAGTAAATTTAAACTCTTCTAATTGTCCTTCTTTTGCCTGTTCTAATCCCAGCAGCATCTCTTGAATAAATGAAAAAGGAAGATCAGGGTTTTGCTCGACAAGCTGGCCAATCTTTGACCAGTATTCAATTTGCCCCGCAGTTGAGCGGTGAAAAACTTTCGCATTCTGCTTTGCGTTTGCAAAAAGTTCCTCTGATATTTTCACAGCATGCGTCATGAACAAACTCTATTTTGTTAAGGTAGATTTATTAAGAATAATAGCAAAAAAGTTGCAAATTGCAACTAAATATTTCCATTTGCAGCAAAATGAATAGGATCATTGCTTTCCAAAAACCATCCCTCACCCCAATATTCAACATAATCACGCAGTATCGTGCAATAATGAGAAGGAAATCTTGCACAATACTGCACAATTTTAAATCGTCAAATGATTAACTCTAAAACCTACAACTCCAATTCCATCTTATCTAATTTGCGAATTTCGTCCCTTAGTCTGGCGGCTTCTTCAAATTCCAAATTACTAGCAGCATTTTTCATTTGTTTTTCAAGTTGTGCTTTTCGTTTGGTGAGTTCTTTGGCGCTCAGCACAATGGTGTCAGCTTCAATATCCACATAATCGGCATTACAAACTGCTTGCATGGATCCGCTGATACCTTTTTTAATAGAGGCTGGGGTAATATTATTTTCTTTATTATATTGTTCCTGTTTTTCGCGGCGGCGATTGGTTTCAGCTAATGCCCCTTCCATTGATTTTGTCATTCTATCAGCATATAAAATAACTTTTCCTTCAACGTTACGGGCAGCACGACCAATGGTTTGAATCAACGACGTTTTTGAACGCAAATAGCCTTCTTTATCGGCATCTAAAATGGCAACCAATCCGCATTCTGGAATATCAAGCCCTTCTCTTAAAAGGTTGATGCCCACAAGAACATCAAATTCCCCTAGACGCAAACCACGAATGATTTCAATGCGCTCGAGGGTTTCAATGTCAGAGTGAAGATAACGAACCTTTAAACCTGCTTCATTCAGATAATCTGTCAAAGCCTCGGCCATTTTTTTAGTTAAGGTCGTAACCAAAGCCCTAAAGCCCTTAGCCACGGTTAATTTAGATTCGTGAATCAAGTCATCCACTTGATGTTCACACGGGTGAATTTCACAAACCGGGTCAATAAGCCCTGTTGGGCGAATAACTTGCTCAACAAAAGAACCTTGAGTCTTTTCAAGCTCCCACGGACCGGGTGTTGCTGATACGAAAACAGTCTGAGGGCGCATTTCTTCCCATTCTTCAAACTTAAGCGGCCTGTTATCAGCGCAAGATGGTAATCTAAATCCATGTTCATAGAGGGTTGCTTTTCTGGATCTGTCGCCCTTATACATCGCCCCTAACTGAGGAACTGCCACATGGCTTTCATCGACAATTAAAATGGCATCTTTGGGAAGATATTCAAATAAAGTTGGTGGCGCTTGTCCTGGCGCGCGTCCTGTTAAGTATCTGGAATAGTTCTCAATACCAGCGCAACTCCCTGTTGCAGCCATCATCTCAAGATCAAACTTAGTCCGTTGTTCAAGGCGTTGATATTCAAGAAGTTTCCCTTGTTCTTCAAATTCTTGAAGCCTAATCTTAAGATCGTTTTGAATTTTTTTAATGGCCTGCTGAATCGTTGGGCCTGGAGTGACGTAATGGCTGTTGGCAAAAATAGTGACTTGCTCAAGCTCGGCAAATTTTTCCCCAGTCAAAGCATCCATTTCGATAATTTTTTCAATCTCATCGCCAAAAAAACTAAATCGCCAAGCCCGATCTTCATAGTGGGCTGGAAAAATTTCAAGAATATCCCCGCGCACCCTAAAAGTACCACGACCAAAAGCAATGTCATTGCGTTTATACTGCAATTCAATAAGCCTTCTGATAATGTCCTGCTGCGAGACTATTTGCCCAGCTTTTAAGGGCAAGATCATTTCACTATAGGTGGTAACGCCCCCAATACCATAAATGCAAGAGACGCTGGCAACCACAATAACATCTTTTCTTTCAAGAAGAGACCGTGTTGCTGAGTGGCGCATACGATCAATCTGCTCATTGATCGAAGCCGTTTTTTCAATATAAGTATCTGTTCTGGCTACATAAGCCTCTGGTTGATAATAATCATAATAAGAAACAAAATACTCAACTGCATTATGGGGAAAGAAATCTTTCATTTCCCCGTACAGCTGAGCTGCCAAAATTTTATTTGGCGCAAGAATTAAGGCTGGGCGTTGCAAAGTTTCAATGACATGTGCCATTGTAAATGTTTTTCCAGATCCGGTGACACCTAATAAAACCTGATCTTTTTCTCCTCTTTTCAATCCTGCCACAAGCTCAGTAATGGCCGCAGGTTGGTCACCAGCAGGTTCAAAAGGAGATTCAATTTTTAAAGAAGGAGATTCCTTTGTAATCGAGTTATAAAGTAAAGGCAAAATGGCGGTCATACAGCACCCTTAAATTTTATAAAAATTTGAGACGAGTTCGATATTATTTTAAAGAAAAATTTAAAATTGTATTCTATAATAAGATTATTCATTTATACATCACTTAGGGGTTTTTATGCGCTTTCGTCTTTTTTTAAGTTCCGCTCTTGCTCTAGCATTAGCAGGAATTAATTTGGTACAAGCAACAACAGTTGCTCCCGATCCCTCAAAACAACAGTCTCCTGCAGCAGAAGCTGTGGCTCCTGCCCCACAAAGTGCCAATAGCAATTTGCCTCAATCAGCTGTACCTGTGACACCAAAAGCACCAACGGCCCCAACTGCATCAATGACCGATCATCACATTACAGCAAATCGATTTGTTTTAGCAACGGGTGTTGTGAATCATGAGCCACAAGGGACGAAAGAACAGTTTTCGAGCCATGACAGTCATGTTTTTGCCTTTGCTGACCTTAATAGCAAAGGAAATGATTACGTAACATTCCATTGGAAGAAAAATGGAAAGACATATCATGAAACTAAAGTCAGCATTAAGGACTCTCCCCGTTGGCGCACTTATAGTAAGGTTAGAGCTCACCCTGGTGATTGGAGCGTTGAGCTCGTTGATAGCCATGGAGCGGTTGTGAAAGAAGTTAGCTTTAAGGTTGCCGTTGATGAGCCGCATGGCGCAGCAACAAGCCCTAAGGCAGCTCCGTCAGCTGATGGCCAAAAACAGCCAGAAAGCGTAAAAGAAGTTTTACAATCTCTTGAACCTGCAAAAGATCCGAAAGCACCAAAAGCAGGCTAGTCACGCAGGAACTTCTCCTAATTCTCCCCTCTCCTTTATAAGGAGAGGGGATTTTTTAAACTTTCTTTGAAACTTTAAACTGCTCAAATTTCTTGATCTCAGCTGGGTCAAGACGCAGCGTTAGATAGATAATTTCCTCTTTATCATAACGACTTAAAATGACGCCTTTGCGGTAGCACCATGCCAAGATCTCGCCTTCATGGGTCGGAAGCTCTACATGGATGATTTTCCCGTCCTCAATAAGGCGTCTTTGGATAAGCGCCAACAAATCAACTAAACCTTCACCTGTCACTGCCGAAATAAGAACCTTATTCGATTTGCGGCTGAGTTTATTAGAGAAAACTTCTTTTTCAGCATCCGTTAATAAGTCAGCCTTATTAAGAACTTCGATAATCATGGGGGCATCTTTGCCCTCCTCTTCTATCCCAAGTTCAGTTAATACCTTTTTAACGTCATACGCCTGCGCCTCGTGATCAACATGCGCCGTATCATGAACGTGCAAAA
>JAIEMR010000181.1 GCA_019751935.1 Alphaproteobacteria bacterium | reverse complement strand
TGCTCTTAATGTTGCACGTTTACGATCTTGCACTCCTACAAGAAAACGCCTTGCACAACGTATGCTTGAAAATGATTTGGAAAATTTAAGGCCTTTTTGGGCTGAATGGGTTAAAAGTACTCTTGAACAACATGAAGATCCAGAAAAACTGATTGATGGATTATTAGATCCAAGGATCAAAATTTTGATAAAGAAAGAACTAGGTCATGCTCTCGCTATTCAAAATATTGTATGCGTTGGTTATGCTCTTGTTATATCTGATTGGTCTATCCTGGAAAATAATACGTCAAAGCCTTTTATTACAAGCGATAATCCTGCAATATTGATTGATTTCGTGCCTCATCATCCTTACCCTACTTACATTCCATTAACACCAAGGCATGCAATTTTAATCCATGTAAACCCAAAAAATCCACATATAAATGATCTATCAGATCTTTTAGAAAGAAGAGATATTATAACGGATGAACTCAGTGAAAAAATGACTGAATTTTCAAAAGATAGAGTAATTCAAAACTTTACAGCAAGAAAGAAAGCTGTAGAAATGCTTAACTGTGGAATTGTCAAAGCTGCAGAAGATAAAATCATTGCTAATATAGAAGCAGAATGGATTAAAGAGATGGTCAAAGAATATAAAGATTGGAGAGTGGAAAGCTTAAACACTAAAGTTTCAGCTGAGACACACAGTACTATATTTCATCACGCTGAACGAGCTATTCCAACTAATAGTCAAATTAAAATCCTTTTATAAAATACGGTCTTGTATGTCAGTTAATGCCCCCTTTCAGACAAAAATGCCTGAAATCTTTGAAAATTATTATATTCCCACCTTGAATCAAACTGGTTTTATGACTCTTGAGGTTGACGAATACAGTCAAGAGTTCATCAAGTATTCAGCCTCTTTCCCAGACGTACCCTCCCTTGAAATTGGGGCTACTTATGGCGTTGCCACATTAAAAGCATTATCAAAAGGCGCACACATTATTGCTAATGATATTGATAACAGACATTTGGAGATTTTAAAGCAAAACTGCCCAGAAAACTGCAAAGACTGGTTAACATTGCTACCAAGAAGTTTTCCAGAGGCTTTCGATTTTAAAGAAGGAGCTCTTCAGGCAGTTTTAGCTTGTCGCGTTTTTCATTTCTTTTCTGAGGATAAAATTTTAGAAGGTCTTAAAAAAATAAGATCATGGTTATCAGGTGATGGAAAACTCTTTATCGTTAATGAAACGCCCTACTTTGGAACTTGCCGAGCTTTTATTCCTATCTATGAAGAACGAAAAAGACTAGGTGAACCTTGGCTTGGCCTTGTTGATTTGAATTATTTTGACCCTACAAAACGTCCTTTTGTGGAAGGAACAGTTAATTTGTTTGATGCTGATACACTGACTTGGGTTTTAAATGAAGCTGGTTTTAAAATAGAAAAATTGTCTTACATAAATCGGACCGGCGTCTTTCCAGAAAGTGCACTTTATGATGGCAGAGAAAGCATTGGCGCTATGACTGTTAAATCAGATTAATAAAAGCTTGAAAAGAATTTCCTTTTAACAGCAATGATGGGATAAAAATACTCAAGCGAAACGCCTTTAAAATAAAGCTTTTCGTGTAGATCATGGTGAAGAGATTCAACGGTATAGGTTTTTTCTGTTTGTTTTCTGATTAATGTGGGAAAAAAAACAGAAGGTTCGATTTCATAAAGGTATCCCATCGGCCAGTGTTCTCTGAATTTCTCTTGAGAAATACGTGGGGCAAATAAAAAGTCATTTCGATAATATCTAGGAACAGCCTTATCATCTCTTATTTCTAAAACAAGGGAATCTGGATAACGCTTTTTGAAAAGCATAATATCCGTTTCAAAAAGAAGCTGATCATCTGCCTCAATCAAAGATGAATCTAAAATTAGATTTTGTAGATTTTCAATACGCTCTGGTGATTTCCCTACTCCATTCATTAACCATTCATAACTGCATTTGACATTATATTTCTGAAGAGCATGGATAACTTTAAAAGCGATTTTGTCACTAATAGGGCTTTCCCCTTCTTCCCAAGAGAATACACTTCGTTCCGTGTAATCAATAAATTTACCTAATTCTTTACGAGACAAAAGAGCAAGACCACGAGCATATCGTAACCTTAACCCTCTTTCTTTATCGATTTGATTGCTTTCAGCTAAGTCTGTTTTTTTACGCGCTACAGCCAACAACTTCTCTACCTTTTCATAAATCTATGAGAAAACTGTATCATAATTTTCATAATTGTGTAATTCGTCAAGATGAAAATGATTTCTTTTTTCTTCTAATTATTTCTTATTTTTTCTTAAATTTTCTGTTTTTTTCCTTGATCTCTTCTAAAAAACCATTCGATACTATTTATATAAACAATTTAAATTAATATTTAGGAGCCATTCTTATGCATACTGTTCTTGAAATTAAACCATCAGAAATTTTAATCAACGGAGAGGTTCTTCTTCCAAGGCAAGCTTTAATTAAACGCCAAATTATCTCAATTTTAGCAAAACAGTATTTTGAAGATTGTTTGAAAAATACAGAAACTCCTAAAGCTTTTACACCTAAAGATATCGCACATAATTTGAATCGCACAGAATGGGATGCCGTTTACCAAATGAACAGACACATTCGCAATATCTCAAAAGAAATTGCGAATCGCTTAGGCAAAGCAAAAGACGACTTCAAAGATGAGGTCATAGAAATTCTGACAAAAGGTAGTCAAAAAACCTTTAGACTCAACCCCAGAAAGGTCCGGGTTATGATTAGCCCTTTTCATAAAGCCGATGGTCATGCATAACCCGGTCAACAGTTCAAAGATTACAGTAATGGGAGATATAAAATTGAGTAAGTGTATTCGTGAACCATTGCTTACACGAAAGCAAGCTGCAGAACTTTTAGGCACAACTGAAGGAACTTTAGCAGTTTGGTCCTGTACCAAAAGATATGGTCTGCCATTTGTTAAAATTGGGCGCCTTGTAAAGTACAAACTCTCCGACCTTGAGGATTTTATTCAGAGAAGAACTCAGAGTGCAAAATTTCTGAGGAAAAATAAAAAAAGCCGAAAACTTTTATATCCAATTATGTTTCTTGGCGCCCTCGAACTCTCTATCTAGTAGTTACAGAATCAATATAAACAAGCACAGGAGCTTTTCCACCATGCCTGACAATAACCATACAAACTTTCCACACCCAAGCCAATTTCTTTCAGCAAAAGAGTTGGAAAAATTCACTGGAATGACTCGGCGTTTTTGGGAATCTCGAAGAATAACAGGAGATACCCCACCCTTTGTGCGCATTAGTCCACGAGCAGTACGCTACAGATGGAGCGATGTGCAAGAATGGCTAGAAAAGAGGTTACGCACCAGCACTTCTGATCAAAGAGGTGAATAATAAATACAAAATTTGTTTAGGCTCAGACTATGAAAGCTATCATATCCTAAAAGATAAGCTTGACTGAGCTGTCAGAGGAGAAGACACTCAATAGAAAATCTCCTAATGCTAGAAAGAATTCTGTTATTGCATTGAGTCTATACTCTTAGTTTTAATTTTTTAAGAGTCTCTCCTTAACTCTTAAAATTTGTCTTCATACTATCTAATTTGTAGTAAGATCACTATTTTTGTTAGAAATTAACAATAAGCTTTTTCTTTTCTAGTGGTGACTTATTGGTGACTCATAATTTTTTCAAAAAACAGAAAAGTTCATGAGCCCTCTATTTGCCTGGTGGGCGCCAGAGGATTCGAACCTCTGACCCGCTGATTAAGAGTCTTAGATTTACATTAATCCGGCCATTTATTCATTGTTACAAATTTCTATAAATTCCTTTAAATTACACACCTTAAGCTACTTTATATTTTTACAAAGTATTCCATATTTTTCTCTTTTGTGCTACCTATTTGCTACCTGGGATTTTTAAATAACGAAAACTGAGTATGCCGAAACTTACAAAACGTTTGGTTGAGTCCGCCTACCCTCAAAGCAAAGATATTTTGCTTTGGGATTCCGAACTAAAGGGTTTTTTATGCAAAATAACGCCTACAGGGAAGAGGAGTTATTTTCTTTATTATCGTACAAAAGACGGAAGGCAAAGAAAACCTAAAATCGGAGACCATGGGGCGATAACATGTGAGCAAGCAAGAATGATAGCACAGCAATGGTTAGCAGATACAACCCATGGTAAAGACCCTTCGGCAGAAAGGCAGACTTTACGTGCTAATCCAACATTATCTGAACTTGCAAAACGCTATATGACTGACTATGCCCCGCGAAAGAAAATGGGAAGCCGAAAAGAGGATCAGCGTTTATGGGAACAACATATATTACCTACTTTAGGTTCTTTTAAGGTTTCTTCTCTAACAAGAGACGATATTTTAAAGTTGCAGCATTCTCTACAGCATCTTTCTACCACTGCTAACAGAGTTTTAAGTTTACTTTCAAAAGCATTAAATATTTATTTTCAGCCCTCATTTGCAATCGTCAAATATGTCCAATTGCCAATACTGAAAGCCAATTTGGATCTTAAATTTAGAGTGAAAATGG
>JAIEMR010000038.1 GCA_019751935.1 Alphaproteobacteria bacterium | reverse complement strand
CCATCGACATGCTGCCTAGAATATTGGAAATAATCAACAACGAGATGATAAATCCAGGATTCTTATGTGATAAAGCTACCGTCATGAAAACACAAAATTAAAAGTTATGAGATGAACATATCTCCGCCCTTTATCCTAACAAATACTGACTGCTTTTCCAAGCGGCGTCATGCCTTGCAAATCTTAAGATTTTTTATCAGCAAGAATCTCATTAATTTGTGAATCATTAAACAGATACGTCTCATTGCAAAATTCACACGTTACGCTGATTTGATTGTCTAGGATCATGTCTTTTATGTCTTCTTCACTAAAATTCATCAAAACCTGTTCAATTCTGGGGCGCGAACAATAACATTTCGCGACAATATTTTTGGCTGGCAAAATATGTGCTTCTCGTTCATGAAAAAGCCTATAAAGGAGAGCTTCTGCGGATAGATTATCATCAAGCAGTTCTTTTTTGGTAACAGTGCCTAGCAAACTTAGGTCTGTAATCCAATCATCATCATCCTGTTCGTTTTCAGCTTCAGTTTGTTCAGAAGAAGAGGGAAGTTTTTGTAAAATTAAAGCTGCAGCTGAATATCCTAATGCAGAAGGGTCTGATTTTGTTGCAACTACCAAACCCGTTGCGAGCTGATCTGATTGACGAAAAAAGTGGTGCATACAGTCTGTCAAAGTTGAGCCTGATAATTCCACAATGGCTTGATATCTTTCGGTTTGAGAAGCAAGATCAGCTGTAAAAACCAAAAAGCCATTCTCAAAAAGCTGCGTAAGGCTAGGTGAATTGTTTGTTTCCTCTAAAAGTTTTTCAAGCGCCTCATTATCCCATTTTGCGCACCCTCTAATCTCACCTTCGCTGGTAATATCCACAACCATCATTTTGAGGATTTTGCCATTGCTGATTTGAAGGGTAAAAAGCCCATCATTTTTTGTATTAATAGAAAGTGCAATCCCAATAGCAATTAGTTCGGACAAATAGTGATTTACAATTTGGGGGTAGGAATGATTTTTTAAAATATGATCGAGTTGATCACCAAGTCTTACGAGTTTTCCTCGAACTTGGGCGCTGCCAAGATAAAAGGGGGTAAGGGTATCGGTTGCCATCGTTACCGAAGAGCCCACAAAACCCAAGCAACCAAAGGCGCTATCCACAAACTGATTTTGAGCAGCTTTACTCCAAGAATTTTCTTGGGAAATGTATTATCGTTTGCAGCTCGGCCTATAACTTGATTTGCTGTGTAAGATTGGTAACTCATTTCAACTATTTCCGTTTTCTCTTTCTTTGAGTGGGACAAATGAACGCTCCTTTTTACCGTTATAAAGTTGACGGGGTCTACCAATTTTTTGAGTAGGATCAGCGATCATTTCATGCCATTGCGCAACCCACCCAACTGTTCTAGCAAGTGCAAACAAAACTGTAAACATAGATGTTGGTATTCCCATGGCTCTAAAGATAATGCCTGAGTAAAAATCCACATTAGGATACAGTTTCTTTGTAATAAAATATTCGTCTTGAAGGGCAATGCGTTCAAGTTCGATAGCAAGCTTAAGAAGAGGATCTTCCTTATTTCCTAACTCTTTTAAAACTTCATGACACGTCTCGCGCATGACTTTGGCGCGGGGGTCATAATTTTTATAAACGCGATGACCAAATCCCATTAAACGGAAAGGATCGTTTTTATCTTTAGCTCTCTTAACAAACTCAGGAATGCGGCTGACATCACCAATTTGATACAGCATGTTAAGCACAGCTTCATTAGCGCCGCCGTGGGCAGGTCCCCATAACGCTGCTATCCCAGATGCAATGCAAGCAAATGGATTGGCTCCACTAGATCCTGCAAGACGAACCGTTGATGTTGATGCATTCTGTTCATGATCAGCATGAAGGATCAAAATGCGGTCCATTGCTTTTATAAGGACAGGATTGTGAACGTATTCTTCACAAGGGACTGCAAACATCATTCGAAGCAGGTTTGCCGAATAGCTTAAGGTGTTTTTGGGATAAATAAAGGGCTGTCCTACGGAATATTTATACGCCATGGCAGCAAGAGTGGGCATTTTGGCAATCAGACGGATGGAGGCAATTTTGCGTTGCTCTTCATCACGTATGTCTAAGCTGTCATGATAAAATGCAGAAAGAGCTCCAACAACACCAACCATAATGGCCATCGGGTGTGCATCTCGCCTGAATCCACGATAAAAGTTGCTGATTTGTTCATGAACCAAGGTATGCTTTGTAATTGAACCTACAAACTTATCTTTTTCGCCTGGATTTGGTAATTCACCATATAAGAGTAGATAGGCAACCTCTAGAAAATCGCAACCTTCGGCTAGCTCTTGAATGGGATAACCTCTATACAAAAGGCGACCTTCATCTCCATCGATAAAAGTAATACTCGAAGCGCAACTAGCGGTTGATGTGAAACCTGGATCAAACGTGAAAACACCAAGTTCATTATAAACTTGAGTGATGTCCAGAACATTTGGTCCTTCTGATCCAGATAAAACAGGAAGTTCAACAGTCTTTCCTGCATAAGTCAGTTTAGCAACCGATGTATTCTGATCATTTTTAATAGATTGAGTCATACTGAATTTTCATCATTTAGGTTGCTTTTGATATAGTACTCTTAGTTTGTCTTTTCAATCAAGTAAGGGGATACTCTTCTTAAATAAGTTTGCTAGAGAGGGGTTAAAGAGTCCTTAATTTTTACAAGGCGAATAAAATTTTATTAAGGTAATCGTTTTTTAATTAATTCCATGATATATAAGAATAGATGCTGCAGAGTGCGTTAAAGATTAGAATCCCTTGGCCCACTTTATACTCTCGGGAGCTATCACTACTAAAGCCGTGGCTTTGGCATATGGTGCCCACTTGGTCATTTGGCCACGAGAGGATCGAAATCTAACGGCTCAGGTGGCATCGTTTTTTTATAATTCCATCAATATGGTATTGTATTTTCTAGATAAGTGCTTAAATTAAAAGTGTTATGACATTAAACATTCTTTCATCTACTCCATGTTTTCTCTACAAGCGACCGGGTCGGTAACGCGTTTTATCTTGTTATCTATCTATTTTTAAAGGTCCCTTATTTCATGGAGATTATGAATGTCTATTATTACGTACGAAGATTTTGAAAAAGTCCACCTTCGCTCTGGAACTGTTGTAAAAGCAGAGCATTTTCCGAAAGCTAAGAAACCTGCTTATAAAGTGTGGGTTGATTTTGGTCCTGATATTGGAGTTAAACAAACCTCAGCGCAGGTTACAGTGCATTATACGCCTGAAACCCTTATTGGAAGACAAGTGGTTGGATGTATAAACCTAGGTACGCGCAATATTGCAGGATTTATGTCTGAATTTTTGCTTGTTGGTTTCGCAGACACTAAGGATGCAATCTGTTTATTGACTGTAGATCCAAAGGTTCCAAACGGCCAAAAACTTTTCTAAGCTTTGCAAGAAGTGGGGAGAGAAGGGGAGTTTAACTTGCTTTTCCTCTCTCTCTGGCTTTCTGATTTTAATTGTCCACAAGCAGCCAAAATATCTTGACCGCGCGGCGTTCTCACAGGGGACATGTACCCAGCCTTGTAAACAATATCAGCAAAAGCAGCTATTTTTGATTGGGTGGAGCATTCAAAGGATGAGCCAGGCCATGGATTAAAGGGAATCAGATTGATCTTTGCAGGGATTCCTTTTATCAAACGGACAAGCTCTTTAGCATCAGCAGCGCTATCATTAACATCTTTTAGCATGACATATTCAAAGGTAATGCGATGCGTATTGCTGATTTCAGGATATGCCCGGCAAACATTTAAGAGCTCTTCAATTGGATATTTTTTATTCAAAGGGACAAGCACATTGCGTAAGTCATTGCGTACCGCATGAAGAGATATTGCTAAATTTACCCCAAGTTCTTGACCGCATTGTTTTATAAAAGGAACAACACCAGATGTGGAAAGTGTGATGCGTTTGCGTGATAATAAAATGCCATCTTGGTCCATCAAGATTTTCAAGGCTGTGCTTACGTTCTCATAATTATAAAGGGGCTCACCCATTCCCATCATTACGATATTTGAAACGTGGCGTTTCTCAGTAGGGGTTGGCCATTCGCCAAAAACATCGCGGGCTACCATCAACTGGCCAACAATTTCAGCAGCTGTTAGGTTTCGAACCAGGGTTTGAGTTCCTGTGTGGCAAAATTTACAAGTTAAAGTGCAGCCCACTTGGGACGATACACACAAAGTTCCGCGATCGGATTCTGGGATGTGAACGGTTTCAGCCTCTTGACCATCAAAGAAACGAAGCAGCCATTTTTGTGTGCCATCCGTTGAAATTTGAGCATCAGTGACTTTAGGGCGTTCAATAACAAACTTATCGCTTAGTTGTTGACGCAAAGTCAGCGAAAGATTTGCCATCCTTTCAAAGTCTCGCACGCCATGATGATACAGCCAATTCCATACCTGCTGGACGCGGAACTTGGGGATATCAAGTTCTTCGAAATGCTTTAAAAGGCCATTTCTGCTAATGCCGATAATATTTTCTTTGTTCATGAT
>JAIEMR010000045.1 GCA_019751935.1 Alphaproteobacteria bacterium | reverse complement strand
AAGAATTACAAAACCCTATTCAACTCCAGTCCAATTTACAGATAATTAATTTAATAGAAGCAGGACTAAAGTTAAATGACATTAAGCCCTCTTTATTACCACAATATCTTTCCTCTTTACTTGAAAACAATATTGGCTGGAAAGATATAGAGTAGATACGTTCCATTACCTCTTTACCGATTATATTAAAAAGCATTCTTCATCCAAATGACATAGAAATAGCTATAGAACATCATATTCAAGGAGTCATTTTATCTAATCATGGAGGAAGGCAGCTAGATACAGCTATTACAGCATTAGAATCCCTATCAATTACCAAAGAAGATTTAAAAAGTAAAATAGACGTAGTCATTGATGGAGGTATTAGAAAGGGTATTGATATTTTGAAGGCTTTAGCCCTAGGTGCAAAAGCTGTCATGGTTGGCCGACCTATCATATGGGGATTAACCATCAATGGGGAAGAGGGAGTTTCTCAAGTATTGGATATTCTCAGAGAAGAACTTTATATGGCTATGGTGTTAAGTGGATTAAGTGCAATTAAGGATGCTAGCAGAGGTATATTGTTTGGACTTAAATAATAAGGGAGTGTTTTTTAAAGTGTGTCAGTTTTGTTAAAAGTGAGAGAATCACTTTAAAGGAAGGACTGACAAATGGAAGTAAAGAAAGAAAAAGCAGAGTTTGATTTCGAAGAGTTTAAAAACAAAGCCATAGACGATATGAAGGCTGGGAAATCTTTGACAGGTAAGGATAGGTTTTTTACTCCTCTGATGAAAGAATTTCTGGAAGTAGCGTTAGAAAGGGAAATGACCTCTCACATGGCTTTATGTATCGAAGATTCTGAGAACCAAAATCGCCGTAATGGCAAAAGTAGTAAAATCGTTCAAAGCCCTATGGGTTCTTTTGAACTTGAAATCCCTCGTGATCGAGAAGGTAGCTTTGATCCTCAGATTGTTAAAAAGCGTCAAACCGTTTTAAATGCCTCCTTAGATAATAAGATACTGGGTTTATATGGTTTGGGGATGAGCTACCAAGATATAGTGTCTCATCTTAAGGAAATGTATGACTTTGACGTTTCTCCTGGGATAATCAGTGCCGTCACCGATAAGTTATTACCGCTGATTGCTGAGTGGCGCAGCCGGCCTTTAGAAGCAGTTTACCCTATTTTTTGGATGGGATGTATTTTAAGAGCCGTGATAACGGTAAAGTTATCACTAAGGTTCTTTATAATATATTAGACATTAATCAGGCAGGGCATAAAAGAAATTCTTGGGTTTTATGTAGCGGAATCAGAGGGAGCTAATTTCTGGTTAGGCGTTCTGAATGATCTGAAACAAAGAAGGGCGTTGAAGATATCCTTATTGCCTGTGTTGATGGTCTAACTGGCTTTCCTGAAGCCATTAAAGGATGCTTTCCGAAAACAGAAATTCAACTGTGCATCGTTCACCAAATCCGAAATTCCTTAAAGTACGTTGAAAGCAAGAATAAAAAGGAATTCATGAAAGATTTAAAGACTGTGTATCAGGCCCCCAGTAAGGATATTGCTGAACATCATCTTTTAAAGCTGGATGAAAAATGGGGAGATAAATACCCTATGGTTCTGAAATCCTGGCACACAAATTGGGAAAATCTAACCTATTATTTCCAGTATTCGGGAGAAATTCGAAAGATTATTTACACAACCAATGCTATCAAAGGGTTTCACTGGCAGGCCAGAAAATTCACAAACATTAAAGGGGCCTTTACCAGTGAAAGTGCCCTTTTTAAGCTGATTTATTGCGCCTGTCAGAAAATCACTGAGCAATGGACATCACCTTCTTTACAAAATTGGGTTTTGACCATCTCTCAACTTGATATATATTTTGAAGGAAGACTGAAACTGAAGATCAATAATTAACCTCTGACACAGTTAACTGAACATTCCCAACAATAATATACTTTGTGCTTTTCATTTTTTTCTAAAAACACTGCTTCATTTCTTGCTACCGTTTATATTAATGCATTGCCATTTGGGCTAATATCTCATGACAACAGTGTCTATGATTCCTATGAGAAAAACTCTTAATTTATCAATTGTTGTGCGGCTTGTGGATGAACGGAGCTTCTATATATTTAGTTGCAATTATTAATACTAAATTTTATTTTCTAAACTTCACGGAAAACCAATGTCTCCTTTTTTCTCTAAAGATAAACGTATTATTTTTGCATCAGCTTTTGGAAACACATTAGAATATTATGATTTTACGTTGTATGGGTTGTTATGCCCTGTTTTATCTAAGCTATTTTTTCCACAAAATCATGGATCTTTATCTATTTTTATGGCCTTGAGCCTTTATGCAATTGGTTTTTTAGCAAGACCTGTAGGTGGTATCATATTCGGTTATTATGGGGATAAATACGGACGAAAAAACGCTTTATCTACTTCTATTCTTCTAATGTCATTATCATGTTTTATAATAGGGGTTTTACCTACATACCAAGATATTGGTATCTATGCACCAGCTTTGCTAATGTTAGCGCGTTTTCTTCAGGGCATCTGCGTAGGTGGTGAATATAGTGGTGCTGTTATATTTTCTCTTGAACATAGCCCTAATGAGAAAGTACAAAACTTTGCTGGTTCTCTACTTGCAGCTTCTAGCCATTATGGATGCTTGATTGCATCTTTAATCGTAGCTTTTTTTGCTTACATACAATCAACAAGCATAGCTTGGAGAATTCCATTCCTTCTTGGTTCTTTTATTGGGATATGGGGTTTTTATCTAAGATATAAGTTACCAGAAACACCCATATTTTTAGATAACCAACATTATACTTCAGAAGCCAGTCCAAAACTATTTAGGACAATTTTTAGCGATTACAAAAAAGAATTGCTCTGCTCAATTGCTCTTATTAGTGTTGCAAGTGTGACCGCAGGTTTTTCAACTGCTTTTTTGAATATTATCTTCACCCAAGATTTATCTTTTGAATTGCATAAGTCCTTATTAATTATTTCTTTTGGGCTTGTCTTTTACATTATTGGTTCTTTGTTTGCGCCTTATTTTCTTAAATTCTTTAGAGCAACTTTCTTGGTTACAATGTCAAGCATACTACTTGCTATTGTTTCTCTATTTATTATGTATGGGCTTGTAACTTATCATCTGATTACCATTTTGTTAACACAAGCTCTGTTTTGTAGTTTGTCTGGTATTTTTTGGGGTTTAATTAATACCGTAATATATGAGTTCTTTCCTCCTTCAATTCGCTATTCAGGTGTTGCTATAAGCGATACAATTGCTCGTACGATTTTTGGAGGAACTATCCCAATAGTTCTTTTGTTTCTAAAAAATTACTTTGATAGCCTCTTTGTTATAGGTTTGTATTTATCTTCTTTTTGTATAATATCTGCTATTTCTTGTTTGTTTTGCTTAGGTCAATATAATCGACAAACGGCAAAGAATAAGCTCTAGTATTGCTGGGGGCTTGATAGCTATGAGCAGCCTAAACATCTAAAAATTAAAAAATATAGAAATGAGACCATGTAGCAAGCATCAAAAAGCTCATGTCAATCTAGAGAGATTATTATTCAGCTTTTAACAACCTTTTTTTGCAAGGAAAATATCTTTAATGGTAATATCCATTGAACAAAATCGAATTTATTAATGGGTTATAGATACTACCTATTGTACCGTATAAAAAGAGCTGTTTTCGTTTATTGTAAGATTGCGACCCCTGCATCTTGGGCCACCAATAAAGCACTTGTCTGTACAGTTAATTTTTCCAATTTTCTGTTTTAATGTCTCCGCTGCCGCTACTTGCAATTATATCGGTGGAGACATTCTTTAATCCTATAAAACCTGCAGAATTGTAAGAGTTCGTATGCTTGTCTCTACTTGTCGCTACTGCCTCTTGATATTTTTTAATAATAATTTCTCGGAAAATAAATCTTTCATTTTTTAAATATTTTTTACCCTTTAGATCCTTTTTAGATCTTTTATTGCTTCAGGGAAGTCTTATCTTGTGTTTTATTTGTGCTATTTATCTCATTTTATCCATAATCTGGTTACCAATTTTTTCAGTAGCATCAAGAAGAGGTTGGCCAATAAGGTGGGCATAGCGCGCAGTTGTTTGCGTTTGCTTATGTCCAAGTAAAGCTCCAATAATAGGAAGAGATAAACCGTTAGCGGCTGCTACAGAAGCAAAAGTATGCCGTAAATCATGCAGACGAACATTTTCAAGGTCTGCTTTCTTTCTAATGCGCCTCCAAGGTTTCTGTAAGTTGATCAAATGCGATTCTTTCTTTTTACCCCAAATAACGTACTCATTTCCTTCAGTACGAGGGACAGCTTGAAGAACTTCCAAGGAAACAGGAGATAAATAAACAACCTTTTTACCAGTTTTGCTATCGGAAAGATTAAGATATTTCTTTTCAAAATCAACCTCTTGCCATCGTAGTGTTAAGATTTCACTTAAACGACATCCTGTTAAAAGAAGAAGACGAATAGCGTAAATAACACACGGTAATTCAGTCCCTTGAGCTTCTTCTTTTTCCAAAACATCCATAAGACATGAAATCTCTTGCTGAGATAAGAATCTCTCACGCTTTTGTTCTGTGTATTTTTTGACATGA
>JAIEMR010000132.1 GCA_019751935.1 Alphaproteobacteria bacterium | reverse complement strand
CATAATCTATCGAAAATTCGTTGGGAAGATTTGTTTTCGCAATATCTTGCATCACGCCAATGGCTTCTCCTAAGGTGACGCCAGGAGCAGGAACACCTGAAATCGTGGCAGACCGAAGCTGCTGAAAATGGTTAATGGATTCGGGTACAACTTTTACTTTGAATTTTGTCACTGTCGACAAAGGGACCGAAGATCCATCTGATGTGTTCATGTAATAGTTTGCAAGTTGCGAATAATTTATACGTTCACTGTGGATGACTTGAGGAATGACTTGATAAGAACGTCCATAAAAATTGAAAAAGTTAACATAACCTTGACTTAAGGCGGCTTGAAGAAGATTGCCTAAATCTGTCATGTTCAACCCAAGTAAAGCGGCTTTATAGCGATCAATTTCAAGAGTTGTTTGCGCCTTATCTATTTTAAGATCAGAATCAAGATAAGCAAATTTTCCTGTCTTTGAAGCAGCGTCCATGATAGTTTGCGCAACTTCATTAAGGATGGCATAGGTTTCTGTTGTTTGAATGACAAACTGCATAGGCAATCCACTTCCCGCCCCAGGAAGGGGAGAGGGTTGAAAAACAGCGGCTTTAACCCCTGCAATTTGATAGAGAAGTTTTTGTGCTTGCGGTTGCAATTGATCTGCGGTCCTTATTCTTTCATCCCAAGGTTTAAGCACCATCCCAGCAAGACCTAAATTAAGGCCATTGAAACCATCAAATTGAAAAACATGGCCTGTTTCAGGAAAGCTATTATAATCTTTAAAAACTTGCTCTGAATAAAGCTGTGTTTGCATTAATGCTGCATTCGGAGCAGCCGTGAGTTGAGAAATGATAACCCCTTGATCTTCCTGAGGGGCGAGCTCAGATTTTGAATTTACATACAAAAACCCAATGCTTAAAAGGACAATAACCGCAAAAACACCGGTGACAGGTAGATAGTTAAGAGAGTCATGTAAAGTTCTCGCATACCCTTTTTCAAGACGAGAAAAGTGGTGATTGATAAAAGCAGCAAACCGCCCTTCATTTGCAGGTTTTAAAAACTTTGAACACATCATCGGTGAAAGTGTCAGGGCAATAATAGCTGAAATCGCAACAGCTCCCGCTAAGGTAAAAGCAAACTCAGTAAAAAGAACACCTGTAAGTCCTCCCATAAAACCAATAGGAACGTAGACAGCAATGAGAACCACTGAGATAGCAATGATGGGATTGGCGAGTTCACGAGCTCCAAGAATAGCTGCATCGAAAGGTTTCGTTCCCTCTTCAATATGACGATAAACATTTTCAACTACAATAATGGCATCATCAACAACCAAACCAATGGAAAGAACAAGAGCTAAAAGAGTCAATAAGTTAATAGAGTACCCCAAAAGAAGCATAATAAAAAAAGCGCCAATCAGAGACAACGGAATGGCAAAAATAGGAATGATCACGCTTCTGAACGATGCCAAAAAGAGAAAGATAACAACAATAACGATAGCAATGGCTTCTAATAAAGATTGCTCAACTTCAAGAATAGAGGCATTAACATATTTTGTTGAATCATAAACAATTTTCCCATTTAATCCTTCCGGAAATTGAGCTTGAATTGCTGGAAATAGCTTTGTAATGTGTCCAACAACAGTAAGAAGATTTGCTGCGGGAGCAACCTGAATTCCAATATAAACCGCTTGTTTTCCATCAAATTTAACGGCCGTATCATAATTTTGTGCCCCTAGGGAGACGGTTGCAATGTCTTTGAGCCGCACAATCGTATCATTTTCCGCTTTCACAACAAGGTTACGAAATCCTTCAATCGTTTCTAAGCCCATATCGGTTGATAAGTTGACAGTTACCATTTGGCCGTCTGTTCGGCCTGCCGCCGCAATAAAGTTATTTGATGTAAGTGCGGTTGAAACCTGGGCAGGTGTCACGCCTACAGCTGACATCTTCACAGGATCGAGCCAAGCACGCATTGCAAATTGCCGGCTGCCTAAAATTTCCGCAATTTGCACTCCCTCTACCGCCTGAAGTTTAGGTTGAACAACACGGATTAAGTAGTCTGTAATTTTATTATTGGGAAGAAAATCACTATTAAATCCAATATACATAGCATCGAGAACATCACCGATGGTCACGGTAATGACGGGCAGTTGTGAGGTTTTAGGAAGTTGATTTAAGACAGCGTTCACTTTTGTATTAATTTCAGTAAGCGCTTTTTGTGTATCGTAGTTAAGACGTAAAGTAGCTTGAATTGTACTAGAATTTTGGTTGCTGATGGAGGTTAAATAATCAATGCCATTGGCTTGAGCAATGGATTGTTCAAGAGGAGTTGTAATAAAGCTAGCAATAAGCTCAGGGTCGGCTCCTGTAAAAACCGTTGAGACTGTGACAACAGCATTTTGCGTAAAAGGAAATTGACGAATGGGCAACAGGCCCAGAGAACGCAACCCTAAAACGAGAATCATCAAACTCACAACGCAAGCGAGCACAGGTCGATGAATATAGAGGTCCGTAAATTTCATGGGCACCCCTCAGTTTTGATCATTTATAACTTGGGGAGCTGGATTGTTGCTGGGAACAATGGCATTGTTAATGATGACAAGGCTTCCATTTTTAAGCTTTAGTTGACCTGCGGTCACAACTAAGTCCCCTTTTTCAATACCAGAAAGAATCTGGACTTGATCTCCTCGGGTTTCGCCAACAGTGACGAATTTTTGGGTCGCAACATAAATACTATTTCCACTTTTATCTTTCTCTTTTTCTTTCAGAACATAAACGAGTTCGCCATAGGGGTTATAACTAATGACCGTTTGGGGAAGCGTAAAGTAATCTTGAGCCACTCCTGTGTTGATAGTGACAATGCCATACATGCCTGGAAGCAATTTTTGATCGAGATTGAAGAGAGTTCCTTCCACCTCAACATTTCGTGTATGCAGATCGACGATAGGATTAATTGTTGTAATTTTCCCTGTAAACAACACTTGTGGATAACTATCCGTCGTAAGGGAGATGGATTGATGCAGAGCAATTTTCGAGAGATCTTGCTGAGGAAGATAAAAATCCGCATAAATGGGATCTAAAGACTGAAGGGTCACGATCTTATCTCCGGGATTTAAGAATTGACCCAAGTTAATAGCTGAGATGCCAAGACGTCCTTTGAAAGGAGCGCGAATAATTTTTTGCGCAATAAGAGCTTTTTGCCGATCAACTTGGGCGATTGCGCTTTTTAGATTTGCTTCATCCATATCAAGTGTGGCCTGGCTTACTCCATGAACGATAAATTGCTCTTTATCTCGTTTATAGGTAATTTGTGCCAATTCTGCTTGAGCTTCTAAAGCCCTAAGTTGCGCAATCTCAACGTCTGGATTTAATTCAAGAATTAGGTCTCCTTGATTAACAATTTGTCCCGGCTTAAACCAAATTGTTTTAATAAGTCCTTGAACTTCAGATGTTATATCAACACCCTTGATAGCTCGGAGAGACGCCGTCACCGTAAGATGAGGCTGCCAAGATGAAAGTGCCACTGTCATGGCTGATACCGCTATAGGGGGTACCGTGTAGGTACTCATATATTTTTTCGTCATGAACGATTCAAAAGCCTTATAGGCAAAAATGCCTCCAAAAAGTAGCCCTGTAAAGATAAGCATGATGATCATGCGTTTTGACATTATTTATCTCCGTGCGGTGACCAATTAAGATTTACCGATCATTTTGTTTCTGTAGGTATGGTGCAAACAATAGGCGGACGATTCCACCATCCTCCTCCTAACGCTTGAAAAAGTGCAGCTGTATCTGCATAGCGAGTCGCTTCAGCTTGGATGCGACCAATACGCGCTTGCTGATATTGATTTTCCGCATTCAGTAAATTCAAATAACCGACAGCACCTACTTTGTATTGAACCTGCGTAAGTTTGAGGGTTTGCCAAGCAGCCTGTTCCGCATCAGTTTGAATGTGAAGCTGTTTTGCATCATTTTCAAGGGCTTGCAAAGTATCCGCAACATTTTGAAAAGCTTGCAGGATGGTTTGTTTGTATTGGGCCAGAGCTTGCTCAAATCCTGCAACAGCTGCTTTTCGCTTTTCAATGAGGAGACCTCCTTGGAAAATAGGTTGTAAGACATTACCTACAAGACTCCAGACAATAGATCGCGGATCAAATATTCTCTCTATCCTATCAGCAAGTCCTCCATACCCCCCTGTAATGGTGAATTGAGGAAATAGATTAGCTGTTGCAACCCCAATTTGCGCACAAGCGCTGTGAAGAAGAGCTTCGGCAGCTTTAATGTCGGGTCTTTGTTGGGCGAGGCATGAAGGAAGACTTAATGGTAATTCCGTAGGAAGGTGCAACTCCGTCAAGCTAAAAGCAGGAATCTTACTTTCGCTTGGCAAATCTCCAACAAGAATGGCGAGCGCATTGCGGGTTTTTGCGAGAGCTGTTTCAAGAGGAGGAAGAGTCGCCTGGGTTTGAGCAAGTTGAGTCTCTTGAGCCAAAACATCTAAATTGGAAGTTCCACCCAGTCGGAATTTATCTCGTATTATTTTTAGAGTCTTCTCTTGAAGAGAGATGAGTTCTTTTGTGGCGTGAATCTGCCCCCGCAAAGAGGCTTCCATGATTGTCGTTGTCACAATATTTGAGGTTAACGTCAAGTAAG
>JAIEMR010000067.1 GCA_019751935.1 Alphaproteobacteria bacterium | reverse complement strand
ACTTTATCAGAAGTCATAACATCCGGCTTGTCATCTGATGCTAATAAACCTTCCGATTGATTGAAAACCACAATGATCAATAAAAACACCCAGATATTCTTTTTCATGGTTATTTTCCTTCTTTACCAAAGAACCAATTAGCCTCTATTTTTATGAATTCTCTGACTATACTTATTATTAATGGGCGATCACTTGTCTCTAAACTAGCATAACCTCTAACCTCTATCAATGGTAAACCTTCTGACTTTTCAAGAACGAAAGCGCCCATAGAATCCCTCCCGAGCATATTAGGAGGAGAAAGACAATCAGCCCCACTTGGTCTAGAAGACCTACCACCGATAATTGAACGATACCAATCTGCAAGAGTCAATTTCGGTTGAATCAGAACATGGCGACCACTTGAATCATAGCCTTTATAAGCTTTTAACCTAAAATCTGCTCCATTATCTCCCACAATAGCATCCAAAATAGTGCGTAGTTCTGCTTTCTCCCCTGTATCTAACGAATCATATAATTCTGAAAAAGAAATTCTGGACATAATCCCCAAAAACTGTTTAAGCCCTGGCTCATGTTCTGTCACTACAAGCTTCTTATTATTAAAGAGTTCATACCAATAATAGAAAAATAAACAACAGAATCCTTTTAATTTTGGGTTTTCTATTGTAGCGAAAACAGGAGCAACTACCCTATGAAGGTATTCTTTTGTTATTTGATCCACCTTCATATCATCTATAACTATTTTTTCTGCTCCACTTCCGCCCTCCCCAAGTCCGCTTAGATCTGCTGGTTCAAAAGAAATAGAAGGGTTCATAATGTTCAGAAAATCTGTTATAGAGGAGTGACCTAAATTCCTAAGGCGACAAAATACCCTAAAAATCTCTTCAAAAGGCAACTGATACGTAATTTGTGGTCTAATAATTTGGTCTTCAGACTTAGATTTGATGAAAAAAATCTTGTCAGTAAGGGGCACGATGGAATCTTTTGAGATTCCTGTTATGCTACTTAGCATATCTTCTGTAATCCTTTGATGAGCACCAGTAGCGCTTGCATACAAGTTTGTTAAAATATTCTGAATATGCCCTGCAGCATCAATCAGTTCTGCTTTGTCTAACCCTCCGAAGGTTTTGCATTCTAGGTTTTTATTAAAGGTTGCAAGACTAGGAACACCTCTAAAAGTGGTATCTGATGTATCTTCTTCCACAATTATCCATCGATTTCCAGCCGGGTTCAAAATATTAAACCCTATCTTGCTGCTTCCCATAGACTCAATCTTAATAGCTGAGGTCTCAATCTCTATTCCCATTTTTTTAGAACTAACTACTCCCTCTGCATCTTCTGCTTTACCTTCAGTACCTCCGCCATCATCTCCAGCACCAGAAGAAACACATGGCACCTGAGCAATAAAGAAAAAAGCAATCACAAAAAGGGAAATCTTTATGCTTTTCCATAAAAGCAGACTCTCATAACACTTTTTTAAAAAATCTTCGATTTTTCTCATACAAATCCAGCTCCATTAGATACTCACAATCATTAGAACAAAAAAGTATTAAGAAAATATGTAAGCAATAATGCCCATCGTAAAAACCTAAAAATGCCTAACTATGCCTAAAGTATCGTAAAAATTTTTATGATACTAAAAATATATCTTGATATTTATATCATAAATGTATATCTATCTTCATTAAATATACTTTTAGAATATCAAGGAGATAAAATGTTTATTTTTTGTATCTATGTTTTACTGTCAGCAATAGTTCCTTTCAAATCAGTTGCAGCAAATACAGCGGATGATTTTTGGAAAGAATATCAAACTGCTAAACAATCTAAATCGGTCACCAAATTAATTGACCACGTTCAAAATCTTGCAACACGATCGGATAAAGATAGCCCTACCAGATTAGAGCAGAAAAAATCAGCCATTCTTTGGTTTATGGCAACGGGCGGGAAAAATGGTTTTCGTAAAAGACCTGCCACACCTGAAGAAAAAAAGGTTATGAAGAATGCCTTAATTTTTGCAACGCTTGTGCATGAAATTAATGATGAAAATCAGCTTCTGCCAATTATGGGTGCACGAAGAGATACAGGTGTTACAATAGAGGATGCTAGAGTAAAAAAGCATCTAGCAAAGGTACAATCTATTATAACTGCAACTCGTATCATGGCCAATGGCTCCATGGATGCAAGCTCTTTTGAACCTTATACTCAAGAACTTTATAATAAAGAGTATGTGCCCACAGTTTTACAGGCTAAATATGCTATTTCAATTTCGACAATCCAATGGGAACAAGAAGCTAAAGCCTTTTCTAATATTTTCACTGTAGATTTTGATCAGCACATCAAAAGAACAATGCATGGGGAAATAGGATTCAGATTTAATGATTCAACCGCTTACATTGGGCTAAAAGAGCCTGCTACAGAGAGGGCTGCCTCAATGTTTCGCCAACTTGTTCTAAAAAGCTGCACCCCAGATCCTAAATTATTTCCTGTCAGTAGGCCAACCACTACCCCTAGAAAAACTCCTTCTGACAAACCTGTCTCTCATCGGGCTATGCGTATCGTAACTGAGAATGGCTTAGTCATTGAAAGAGGTTCAAATGGATCTGTAAAGTTGGTTCCTCAACGAGACATAAAAATTGGGTTTATGAATCTTGGAGCAGGAAGCGTTATGCAAGGTGGAACAGGACTATTCATGGGCCCTATTCAGCTAAGCAAAGACCAAACTGAAGAAGAGTTTTTAGCCGCAATCAGCACTTTCTCTGCCATCGTAGAAAAAGCTTACATTTAACCGTTTTCCTCCAAACAGGTGTCTTTAACCAAGGCACCTGTTAAAGTCTTTTCAAGGGAAAAAGCATCTTAATTTTCTTTCTATAGATGGTCCATGCTTTGATGATTAATGAAATCCATAAATAAAATTGACAATATTCTTACAATTCACTACAAATACACAGATAAAATTTCCAAAGGTTTAGGTTTTTAATCATGAAGAATTATAAAATATTTTTTCTTTTAGTTTGTGTTCTATTTGCAAGCGCGAAAATGTTAAATGCTACAGAATTTGAACTGGACTACAATCGTGCTTTAGAACATATACGCACTGGAGGTTTTTCTGGGAAGAGATGTGGTTACGAGATTCTCTACAAAATAACATTAGATGAAGTCCACAAAGACCGATTAGAAGCAGCCTCGTATATAACGGAGAAGCTTGAAGTCGATTTTGATAGCGCATACCTCGATGAAGCTTGGAATAAGCGTCATGATACAAACAAAAAGCCAGAAACAGCACTTGCACTTATAAAAGATAATGCTCGCGTAGCACTTCATGCGATAGCAGAGAATGATCCAAATCCTTGGAAACAACAGCGTGCAGCTAGTGTACTATATAAGAAATATTATAGTCATAAAGACTCCGAACTCCAGAGTCTTAATACAAAGCCCCTGCGCGTGATTGTAAGAAATACTAGGCATCCAGAGCAATGTGAAGCAGCGATCGCAATGCTAGATGTAAATAAGATATTATATGGTTCAAATACAGAAGAAGATGTAAGGCTAGCTTTGAGTGAACTTGCTGGAATTACAGGAAGAATTGGCCATCAAGATCGCTTTAAAGCAGCGATGGCTTTATGGGATGTATGGAACTTTGGCTTAAAAGAGGAAAGAAGATCTCTAACACAACATTTTATACCTGTATTTGTTGATATTGCCCAAGACCTAAATGATTCCAATGGATTTGTAGCAGCTTCAAACTTACTTCATTTATACAAACATGGCCAAAATGTTAATGAAGCACACAAATCAATAGCTTTAGAAGGCCTTCGCCGTACTATACGTAGTAATCCATTGGATCCAAACCAAGACAATGCGGCTATGTATTTAGGAAATACTGTAATAGTTTCAGAGTATAATCGTGTGGGTGAGAGTAAGGTAAGATTAGCAGCCGATTTAAGTTTGTCTTATGGAGTGCTTTATGTAAGCGCAGAAGATGAAAGGAATCCGAATCAGCTTTCAGTGCTTTGCTGGTTATGCAGGAATGCTCCTCAAGACTTTCGAGATACTTTTTATGGAATTTTAAAGGAGCTTGCTGAAAGAGATATAGCAGACATTATCGATGGACATCTTGTTCAAAAAATCCGTGAAGCTGGAGTATTACTTCGTAAAATAAATAGCCCCGCAATTGAGGAATAGTGGAAAGCGTGAGCGCCCCAACAGACCCTTAATATTATCGTCATAGCGAGCAACGAAGTTGCGTGGCTATCCAGAACGGCCTCCCTAACAAAACAGCCTCTGGATCACCACGTCGCCTGACGGCGACTCGTGATGACGGAGTGTAAAAATCCCACTTACGGCAATTTTCTAAGGCATAACCTTTTGACACGCCGGGCATCAGCATCTAAAACTTCGAACTCAATACCAGATGGATGTGTTACCAATTCACCCCGAATAGGGACACGACCCGCTAAAAAGGCAACCAAACCGCCCAGAGTGTCGATGTCTTCTTCGTCGTGCTCATTTAATGGCAGTTTTTTATCAAGGGCTTCTTCTAATTCCTCTAAAGTATTTATGGGACGGTATGAAAAATAGTTAAAGTCGTCAAGCTCTTCTATATCTACTCCATCATACAAACTATAAGACTCA
>JAIEMR010000036.1 GCA_019751935.1 Alphaproteobacteria bacterium | reverse complement strand
ATTTAAGTCACCTTTAAGAAACTGCTGAACTGCTGCAATCGTGTTTGTTTTCAATCAAACAAATCAACTGTATTTTCACAGGTTTGACCTAGAAGTGTAATCACTAATAAAATTGTTCAAATAGTCATTTTTGTTTTGCTTTGCTTTTGTTACCACTGGCAGCTTTATCAAACACTTCATTTAAATTGATCACTCCCATAAGAGCTCCAGGTATGCCACGAACATCAATAGAAGGAAAAGATAAACTTTGAGTGTCTTCTAATTGAATTTCATCCAATTGCCCCACAACGTGACGGTTAAGTTGCGCAACAATTTGGCGTGTTGTTAAAGATGCATAAGAACCTCAATGAAAGGTTAAAATAAAAGTTAGAAAGAAATGCTCTCAAGAACACTATTTCTAATGGTATAAATGCAGATATCACTGCTATCTCTAAGGATTTTTTGGCAATCGTTTAGCATCATAATCGCCTGTCTGAACAACGGCTCTTGCTGCCGCTAAGGCATAATAACCCCCTGAACCGATAGCAATAATCCATCTTCAGGTTCAAAAACATCGCCATTTCCGGTTCCTAATAAAATGAATTAATAGATCTATTTTTTATCTGATTTATAAAAATAACTCTTTATCTGTCAAGTAACCCGTCTAAAGCAAATCCACAAATAGCCAAAAATGAAGTTATATTCAACGTAAAAAATAAACTATTGCCGTTTTGTAGGATTTTGGCGCATTTTACTTGTAGCTTGATTGTTAGAAAGTATAATCTGAGCTTTACGCTGGTAAGCAAGAGGTGCTTTTTCATCTTTTATAATGCCTTCTGCAACCTGAACTGCTTTTTGCGGAAGAGTCTTAAAAAGATAAGACCTGTTTCCTTGAAGAGTTTCTATAGCAAAAAGACGATTCGCAGCGGAAAGATTAGGGGATTCATGTACTAAGGTCAGTAAAAACATTGCGGCAGCTTTTTTTTGGTGTTTTTGCTTTAAAGAACTAGGGATGTTATTTAAATACCCTAAAAGAACCTGAACACAAAAACCAATGCCAATTTTTTTATGAGCAATAGAGTCTAACAGCACCTTTTCAGCCTTTATCCTCTGCTTTTCCTGCACAAGAGTTTTACTTTTTACAGACGCAAGAGCTGTTAACATTAAGAGCTTTTCTTCAAAATCATAAAAGGGACTTTCATTTAGCAGATCCACATAATCTTTTTGTTTTTTAATCATAGACCTTCTCTTACAAGATAAATAATAAACTGGCAATCATTAAGACAACAACCATACCAGCCCAACCTAGACTCTTAATTAGTAAAGGTTTTTGAAGAGGTAAAGATAGAATAGGATTATTATTTTTTCTCTTTCTTCGCATTTATTGAACGTTCTTCCTTTTTACTCTCTAAAGAAATTAAAAATACTTTTTATAGGCCTTTATCTTGGATTTCGCCCTTTTTTAAGAAATAGGAAGCCCTCCTAAAAAGTAGGCCGGAGAAACTTTATAAAGATTAGCAAGCCTTAAAAGTTCTTCTTGTGTTATCGGTTTTTTTCCATATTCATATTGGGTTAGATCATCAGCAGAAATATCCGCGGCTTTTGCTACATAATTCAAGAAAAAGCCCAATCTAAAGCGGTGTTCCCTTAAACGTCTCATTAAGGACTCAGTTCCGTAAACTACATAAGTTGCCATTTTATCTATTGATTCCCTTTTTATTTGTATCGAAATCAATTTTAAATATTATGACTACAACTTAAGATATTACCTTCCTTCATTTCAAGTTTATAGAAAACCTTAATTTCAACTAATCAATTATTTAATACTATCTTTTTATAGCTTATTTTTTGCTCTTCTTAACTCTTCATATTTTACTATAAGATGCGAGAACTATTTTTCCTGGAATTTATTCTCTGAAGGAAATTTGTGCATCTTGAGGAAAAAGAGAACTTTTAACCTTATAAATTGTAGCAAGGATAATATCAGCGTTATAAATGACTCGGTAAATATCTTCTTCTATTATGTCTATAAGCTTTTTAAAGGTATCCTCTCTCAGGTCTTCTTCCCCAAAATGTTCTTGGATAAGAGCAAAAAGTTTCTTATGTAATTCTAAAAGAGCCTCTTTCGCTTGACAGGGGCATTTTGGGGATTCCTCTATTACTAATCCAGTTATTTGATGAAAGGCATCAATGGCTTCTAATAGTCCTAAATCTTCATAATTTTCTTTTAGTTTTTTGAGTGTATTCTTGGGTATGGCCACTAGGGAACTCTTGGTTTTTCTGCTGCATAGCTTTCATTTTTACTTTCTTTTCTTCTAAAATAGCTTTTGCATGGTCTTTATGAGCCGACTCTATCTCTTCTGCAGCAAAACCTTCTAGGTTAAAACGATGTGTGTTTTCCACTAAGCCTTTATGATAAGTCTCTCTTTTAACATAAAAAGCAAGAACCGTACGAATTATTTTTCTTGATATAGAGCCATCTTCTGGAAGGTGTAAAAATATCTCAGCTTCTATATGTCTTTTAAGAGGCTTAGGAGCGGATAAATTGAAACATCTTGGAAAAGTCTCACAAAGCCAAGTTAATGCCTTTTTAAAAGTTTCCCGTTTAGCTTCTTGTTCTGGCGTCAAAACTTTAAAAAGGTTTCTCTTTTGGAAAGAGTTTTGAGAAGCCCCCTCTTCACCTTGAACGTCTAGAGGTTTGTTTACGAATGGTTTACCAGTTGTTTCCATTTTTTAATCCCAGATTTCTTTTTCCTTTGGGTATCACTTTAATCTTTGAAAGACTTTAATAAAATAACTTTTAAACTTCTTCCTCTTTCAACAAAGCCAATAAAGTATCATGGCAGGAATCTTTAATAAGGCTTAATCAGACATTCAGCAGAAATTTGCCACTCTGTGCATAATTTCCAGATCATAGGTAGTGTCAATTTTTCCTTGCGGTTTAAAATATCTTGGGCCAGCGTGTAAGAGCCCAAGATTTTCCCTAGTTCTTTTTCATCTTGATCCCTCCATCACATATGATATCGAATTGCTTCTACAGGATCAGGAAAATCAATCTTTGTATTCTCTCTTTGAAACGCTAGAACCAATTCTGTTAAAATAACAAATTGATCATATTCAGGGGTTCCTTCTTCTGCATTAAAAAGGTCTTCGAGCCTATCAACCGTTTCTTGAAGATCGTCTTGGGTGTAGATCGGCCTGATAGTCATAATTTCCTCTGTGTTATCTAAAAAGGATGAGACGTTTTGTAAAGTTCTTTTTTGGTATTTTGCAATCTGTTGAATCAGAAGAACCTGACGAGAGGATTTGAAAATAGCTTTTATATGATATTTGTCAGGAATGATTTCAAAAGAAATTTCCTCTTTTCCCAAAAGCTTCGCGTTTGAAAAATGATTAAGGACGTCCCTTCCCTCTTGCCAAGTTTGAGCGCTCATTTCGTAAAACCAAGCCTTTAAAGCTTCTTCTGCATCTGGATAACGCTGCCAAAACTTTTGCAACTGTAAATAATTAATGATCTTCACTTTGAGATATCCTTATAAAGCACGCTCAGCAATGAGCTTTCCCATTTTCACTGAAAGGTTGCACAAGATTCTAAATTACAATTTGTGAATATAATCACAATTATAATAATTATATTCACAGTCAAATTTGTCAAGAATAAAACTTTCTGATTATGATCTGGCTAATCCTAGAAGCAGAGAGCGGGTCTTTATTAAATTGACGAGTGAACTCATAAAACAACGCATTGAAGCAAGGCTTTCCCAAATTGGCATGAGCGCTTCTGCTTTAGAACAAAAAGCAGGACTCTCCTCTGGAACCGTTAGAAGCATTCTCTTGGGAAGATCTAAAAACCCAACCATCAATACTTTGAGAGCTATTGCTCAAGTCTTGGGATGTTTCATTAGTGATTTAGTGGAAGAAAAACACCCTTCAGTTCCTAGCCTTGATAAAATCACGATGAAAAAAGAGTCTTCTCCATGGAAATCTGATGTTTTCTCAAAAGCACTAAATCTTGTAGAAAGTGATTTAAAAAGAAGAAAATATCAACCGAATTTGGATGAAGTTCTCTTTTTTACAAAAGAGATTTATGCATATAGCCTCGAAGACAAAAATCAAACAGTAGATGAGAAGTTCGCGCATTGGCTTATTAATAAGAACATTAAAATATATTAGGTCTCATTCTGGTTGAGTATACAGTAACCGAACTACGGTCAAGATTCACGGAAAGTAATTTTTCTAATCATAAAATTTGTAAATGTATCAAAACTCTAAAAGACAAAGGCTTCAATTGAGGATATTCTCAATTTAAGCCTTTTGCCTTAACTCTTTATTTTTTAGCCTTATTGACAGCCTCTTTGAGCTCTTTACCAACTCTGAAAACAGGACGGTTGCTAGCAGCAATCTTAATCTTCTCGCCTGTTCTTGGATTCCGGCCTTCTCTTGCGGCGCTTTTGCTAACTGCAAATGAACCAAAACCAATCAATCTAACATCTTCGCCCTTTTTAAGTGCCTCCGTAATTCCATCCAAAACAGCCTCAACCGTTTTTTGTGAATCAACTTTTGTAAGTTTTGTTTCTGCAGCTACGTAATTAATAAGCTCTGATTTTCCAACTGTCATAAAGATCCCTTTTCTAAAATAATTTGTTAACACTACAATCTAA
>JAIEMR010000099.1 GCA_019751935.1 Alphaproteobacteria bacterium | reverse complement strand
GGATAGAGTTATTAACAAAAATGAAAACTGATAAACATGCGGTTATTCATTATGCTCCTTCCCTTGAAATAGAAAATACGGACAACCGTCATGGACTTTGTATTACAGCCATTAATGGTTGTGAATGGGATATTTTTTACAAAAGGGAATGATTAATAGCCTTTTAGATCGTTCTGTACATTCCCAATTCTTAGCGCTTGCGGCAACAGCGATTATTCTTTTGAATTTGCAGCAAATTATTTTTGGTTCAGAGGCTAATGCAATTGTTGTGTCATATAGTTTTCAATCTATTGAAATCTTGGGAATCTTGCTTGATACTGTTCGTTTGCTAACAGGTGGGATTGCTTTCGCTGTTGTATTTTCCTTATTTATATTCTTTTACTATACGTCCTATGGCAAAGCGATCAGAGCCTGTGCGGACAATTTAATGGGCGCTCAAATTATAGGGCTAAATTATAAAAAACTTTATGCTCTTAGTTTTGCAGTGGCCGCAGCATGTCTTGGTGTCGCAGGAACTTTGTTAAGTTTAATAATTGATGTAACCCCACATACAGCTCCTCAATTAACTCTGCTTAGCTTTATTATAGTCATTTTAGGCGGTCTTGGCAGCATGGTTGGGGCTTTGGTTGGTGGAATTCTTATTGGTGTCATTGAAGCATATGCAGCTTTTTTTGTGCAAGGTTCGCTTAAATCTTTATTTAGTTTTTTGATTTTGATTCTTATTTTACTAGTTCGGCCGAAAGGTCTTATGGTTAAAAAACAATGACAAGAGTTCTCTGTATATTGATCGCCGTGTTAGCCTTGGCTGTGCCGTTTTTGTTTAACGGCTATGTGGTTTCAATTTTAATAGTTACGCTCTACATAAGCTATGTTGGGCAAGCTTGGAACTTATTACTTGGATTTGGCGGACAGCTTTCCTTAGGACACGCTTTATACACAGGACTTGGGGCTTATCTTTCTTCGGTTCTCTTTATCAAATACGGGATTTCTCCTTGGGTATCCTTAATTTTTGTTGCTCTTTTTTGCGCGATCTTAGGCGGTCTTATTGGGACTTTGGGGTTTCGCTTTGGACTCAGCGGTGTTCATTTTACTCTTTTGACCATAGCTTTTGCAGAATGCACGCGGTTATTATTTGAACACTGGGCTTGGTTTGGAGCCACAGCTGGTTTATTTATTCCGGTAACTACAGATTCCTCGAGTCTTTGGTATCTTAGGGGAAGCACAAACATGTTTTATTATTTATTTTTAGGTTTGGTTATTGGCGCTTATTTCCTGTGCCGTCTTTTCTTAGAAAGTAAATTAGGGTATTTCGCTAGGGCCGTTAGAGAAAATGAGCTTGCAGCATCTAGTTTGGGCATTAATGTTTTTCAAACCAAAGTTATTTTAATGGCCTTGTCAGCTGCAATTGCAAGTATAGGCGGCGTGTTTTTTGCCTTTTATCAAAACAGCCTTTTTCCTGATCAAACCTTTGCTATGACAAAATCTATTGAAATTGTAATGGGAAGTATCGTGGGAGGGATTGGAACCCTTATTGGCCCTATTTTGGGCGCCTTTATTTTAATCCCGCTGGGCGAATTATTAAGTTATGTTTTAAGTGATTCTGTTACAGGCATTAAGCTCCTTTTCCAAGGCGTTCTTTTATTGCTTATGGTTTTGTTTTTGCCAAAAGGGCTGTGGCCTTTTCTTCAAAAAATATGGAGGGAAAAGGTTAAATGACATCTAAAAATCCTTTTCTTGAGATTGATAACATAAGCAAAACATTTAAGGGCCTAGTTGCCTTAGATAACGTTAGTTTTTGCGCCCAAAAAGAAGAGATTTTAGGTATCATCGGTCCTAATGGGGCAGGAAAAACAACCCTTTTTAATCTGATTTCTGGATTTAGTATCCCTGATAAGGGCAATATCATTTTTGAAGGGAAAAATATTACATCTATAAAACCTCATCAGATTTCAAAACTTGGCATTGCCAGAACATTTCAAATTGTAAAACCGATGAGAAATTTAAACGTTTTAGAAAACGTTATGATGGGGCCTTTGGCTCATTCTTGTTCTTTAAAAGAAGCCGAAATTGAAGCCAAAAGAGTCCTGGAATTGTTAGGAATTCCTGATAAAAGTCAGTTTTTAGCCGAAAATCTAAGCTTACCTGAAAAGAAAAGACTTGAGGTCGCAAGGGCTCTTGCTACGCGCCCTAAAGTTCTATTACTGGATGAAGTTATGGCAGGCCTGCGTCCTAGTGAAGTGGATCATATGGTCTCTATTTTAAAGGAAATCAACAAGCAAACAGGCCTAACCATCTTAATGATTGAGCATGCCATGCGCGCCGTTATGACCTGTTGTCACAGAATTGTTGTCCTTAATTACGGCGAAAAGATAGCCGAGGACACCCCTGAGGAGGTCATTCAGCATCCAGAAGTTATTCGTTCATACTTGGGACAATATCCATGCTAACCGTAAAAAACCTAAGCTTATTTTATGATGATTTGAGGGCTTTTCATGACATTAACTTGGTCGTTCAAAAAGGCCAATGGGTAACAATAATAGGCGCAAATGGCGCAGGGAAAACTTCACTTGTTCACACCATTGCAGGGATTCACCGCCCAACAACTGGACAAGTGTTTTTAAATGGCCTGGAAATTTCAAATAAGGAAAGCCATCAAATTTGTCGTTTGAGGTTAGGACATATTCCAGAGGGAAGGCAGATTTTTCCATCCCTTACGATCAAAGACAACCTGGAAATGGGCGGCTTTGCAGTTGGGTTCGGCAGGAAAAAAATCAAAGATAAGCTAGAAGAGGTTTACAACCAATTCCCCCGCCTTAAGGAACGGCAAAAGCAATTAGCCGGCAGCCTTTCAGGTGGTGAACAGCAAATGCTGACCATTGGACGCTGTCTGATGGCAGAGCCAGAAATTATTTTATGCGACGAACCTTCTCTTGGGCTGTCTCCTTTAAGGGTGTCTGAATTATTTCAGTTGCTGCAAAAGCTGCACAAACAAGGCATTACTTTATTGCTGGTTGAACAAAACGTTGAGGCTTCTTTAAGGCATGCAGATTACGCCTATGTGTTAGAGCAAGGTGAAATTGTGCTAGAAGGAAAAGCCTCAGATCTTCTTGGAAACAATGCCGTCAAAGCGGCATATTTAGGCGGATAAAAAAGCCTTAATAAATTTACAAAAAATTAAGTATATATGCTTAAAATGTAAATTAGTGAAATAGAAAACTTTAAAGAGTTTTGAGTTGCGTAATTTCGTATTGGCCTTCGCCATTTTCATAACATCTTCAATTTCCTTTGCAGGTGATTTACCACTTCAATTAGAACCTTTAACCCCTAGATACTTACCCGTTTATAAACAGCTTCTTAGGCAATTTACCAAAGAGGATGTGGATAAAGGCGCAATCCCAGAATATTCTATGGCTCACTTAACTGCCCATGAAACAGAAATTGATGAATTAGCGGCATTAGGGTTATATGAAATTCCTACTCTTTTTACAGATTGGCTTATTTGCAAAGGTGAATACGTTATTGGTCTTTATTCAATTAATATTCCTGCTTATGAATTTTTAATTGATGTAAATATGCTTTTCACGAAAAGCTCTCCATCTGTACCTGTGCCTGTTATGGAAAAATTCACATACCCTGCAACAATTTTTAAAGCTGCAGCTACTTTTGAACCAGGATATACACTAGCTTCCATGAGACTACTCCAGGGAGTAAACAGGGAAGGTGTAAAAGAGGCAATTGAAGAAATACTTGTTAAACCTTACTACGGCAATGAACAATATGCTCCCTTTTTCACAGGGGGAAGGTTTTACCAAACAACCACTAAACATCGGTTTAAAGGGGTTGTATATAAGTAGATAAAAAAGGACTTTTTACAATGCGCAGCTTTCTAATTGTAATCGCTATTTTATAAAGTGCATGCACAACGGCCCATAAACCACCAATCTTAACAACTGTTGCAATTATTGAGGTTTATGATAAAGGTCAATTCCAATGTATCGTCCTTATTGAAAGAGGCAAAAAACCATGGGGTAAAGCCCTACCTGGTGGCAAGGTCGAATATGGTGAAACCGTTGAAACCGCAATTCGCCGAGAAATGATGGAAGAGGTCAATTTAAAACTTCATGACTTAAAGCAATTCCATGGGTATTCCGAACCTAGCCGCGACCCACGTCACCATTCTGTTGAGGTCACTTATCTAGCAAAAGCATATCAAAATCCAAAAGCCGGAGACGATGCTGCCGATGCCAAAGTTGTACCTTTAAACGCACTGCCTTGGGGCCACTTTGCCTTTGATCATGAACAAATCTTACGTGATTATCTCGGGATAAGAAGGAAGTAGGTGAAACGTACTTGAAGATATCGGTTTCCGCGAACATATTTTTCCTGTCATTGCAAGGAATGAAATGACTCAACCATTCCAGGCAATACGTAATGTCCTAATAATATCGCAAAAATATTCTCATATTTTACATCTTTACAATTTGTTAACAATAATAAATATATAATTAATTAAACATTTGAATTTAGATATTTAGTGATGATTTACAAAATTTTTCCTAATTGGGGCAAAATCAAACTTCTTTATGGGGTTGCCATTGCTTTAAGCACTGTATTTATAAATGGCAACCTTTATGCAAGCACTGC
>JAIEMR010000192.1 GCA_019751935.1 Alphaproteobacteria bacterium | reverse complement strand
GGTACCTAACCAATTCTGAAGGCGAGCGGTTTATGGAGCGTTACGCCCCGCATGCTAAGGATCTGGCATCGCGTGACGTTGTAAGCCGCGCTATTACGATTGAACTTTTAGAGGGGCGCGGCGTTGGAGAACATAAGGATCACGTTCATTTGCATGTTGAGTATCTAGATCCAAAGCTTGTTCATGAACGCCTTCCTGGCGTTGTAGAAACAGCGCGCGTCTTTGCAGGCGTTGATGCCACAAAAGGGCCCATACCTGTTTTGCCAACGGTTCATTATAATATGGGCGGTATTCCGACCAACTATCATGGTCAGGTGATTAAAGATTCAAATGAAACAATAGTGCCTGGTTTGATGGCTATTGGCGAGGCTGCTTGTGTTTCTGTGCATGGGGCGAATCGCCTTGGTACCAATTCATTATTAGATTTGGTTGTATTTGGAAGGGCAGCCGCTATAAAAGCTGCTGAGATTATTAAACCTAATTCACCGCATCCAACTTTGAAAAAAGAAGATGGTGCAATTCCTGTCGAGCGTTTTGATAGGCTGCGTCATGCAAAAGGCAATCTCAAGACCAGCCATATCCGTCTTTCTATGCAAAAAACCATGCAACAGCATTGCGCAGTGTTTAGAAAGCAAACTTTGCTGGAAGAGGGAATTGATAAGTTAAAAGGAATCAATGAAATGTTGGTTGATATTCAGATTAATGACAGATCATTGATTTGGAACACGGATCTTTTAGAGGCGTTAGAGTTAGAAAATCTTTTACCGCAATCAACAGTCACGATTAATTCAGCGCTTCACCGAACCGAAAGCCGAGGGGCTCATGCTAGGGACGATTATCCGCAACGCGATGACATCAATTGGCTGAAACATTCTTTATGTTGGCTGGATGAAAAACAGTCTATTAAACTGAATACACGCCCTGTTCACATGAACACCCTTACAAACGAAGTAAAACCCGTTCCTTTGCAGAAACGGGTTTACTAGTTCTTTAGAAAGGAGAGAGTTTAGTTTCTCTCCTTTGTCTTCTTGCCTTTATTCAGAAGGAGTTTCAGGAGCTGGCTCTGGAGCTGGTTCAGCTGCTGGAGCTTCTTCAGCGGGAGGAGGTGCTGCCTCTGGAGTTTCCTCTGTAGTTGCCGCAGCAGGTGGCGGTGGAGCTGCTGGTTCCTTCATAGTATCAATCTTAGCATATACACTTTTAATAGCGGTGCATTGCTTTGTATATTTGGGATTCGCCTTCGTTTTTTTCTTACCTGTAGCCTTAGGTGCTTTACAATTGTCCTTCTCATGCCAGAATATCCATGCAAAGCGACCATTTTGTTTTAGACCAGCGGGATAAAAACAGTTATCTAAGACAGCTTTCTCAGGATTTTTGGCTGCTTCATCATCGCAAGCAAAGCCTTCAGCTAATCCTGATGCAGGAAATGCAATTTCACATGCGCTTTGATTCGTAGTCGCATCTTTTCCTTGACAATGGCCACCCCAAAAACCTGCTGCACCTGCTTTATGCTTTGCAGCGCCTTCAGCATCTGGGAGACATTTATCAATAAGTGTCAATCCTTTATCTGAAGCCATTGCTCCGGCATTACAAGGATCAACAGCATTCATAGCTTTGTGCTTGATTGAGCTTATACCCCATCCTGCATTTGCTTCTGTCATAAAACCGCTTATAGCCAATACAGTGCCAAGAGCGATATAACTAATGTATTTTTTCACTTTAATTCCTCCGTGGTTGGTAATCTACATTTTATAATTTAAAGGTAAGTTAAAATTATTAATAAATTACTAATGGGAAGGTTTTTTTCTAATTATATAGAAATTTCTTTACGAACGTCTTCTAATCCTTTGGGGCTGCCGATATCACCCCATAGGCTGCCATGCACATGACCAAAGAGGCGACCATTATCTTCAGCCTGGTCAAAGAGAATTTTAAGGGAAAAATTTTTAGGCAGATTGTTTTGAATGATTAAAGGATTAATAATGGTAACGCAGCCATAAATATAAGGGGCCAAATCATGATTATTACGGTGTTTTAAACGCTGATCTGGTTTTAAGAAATAATCACCTTTGGTAAAATAGCCAATGGCAATTTCTTTGGGGATAACTAATAAAAGGATGTCCATGGTTTTTGGGTCCCATGCGTTCATTAATTGTAATAACATTGGGTCTTTACTGTCTTGCCACCAGATATCTCCGTTCACAATCAAAATGGGTTTGTTTTTATCAAAGTGTGGCAAGGCATTAACAAGGCCACCACCTGTTTCCAAGATTTCTGGTTCATGAGAGATGATGATATATTTTTCTGGATCGCCACGCTTCGCTCGCGATGACGTCTTCCCGTCATTGCGAGGAGCGTTTAGCGACGTGTCAATCCAAGTGTTTTGAAATGTCTTGGTACATGAATAGTTTTTCTCTAAATGATTATGGATCTGCTCTGCCAAATGGTGAGTGTTAACGACAATTCGTTTAATGCCAGCCTTCGTTATTTTTTGAATTGATTCATCCAAGCATGTTGTGCTTCCAATTTGGATAAGGGGTTTGGGAGTGTGATCCGTCAAAGGCTTTAGGCGTTTTCCATATCCTGCTGCAAAGATCATGCATTGGTCAATTATTGGATTATGTGAAGACATTTAAAGTGCTGGGATATTCTGTTGATGAACAGGTAAATGATAATCAAACCAGTCTTTAACTCCTTGGAGTTCTGGAATCACAAAACACTTTTCTAGATATTTCCATAACCGCGGTAAATGGCAGAGATAATCTTTCTTCCCTTGCCGCACAGCGTAACGGGTGAAAACGCCGATAATTTTTGTATGACGACCTGCTCCTAAAATAGCTGCTGCTGTTTTATAATTTTGATGCTCAGGGGAAGGAATTTCATCCAAAAAGTATTGCCACATTTCTACTACAACTGCGGGTGTTATGTCCCGTCTGGCGTCCTCTAACAAAGAAACAACATCGTAAACCACTGATCCCCATAAGGCATCTTGAAAATCCAAAAGGCCGCACCCTTTAATGCCGTCTTGTTCGTCTACAATCATCAAATTATCGACATGGAAATCTCTCAAGACTAAACTTTGTGATGTAAGGGGACAACTTTTAAAGGCTTTTTTCCATCTATTTTGAAAATCTTCCTTAATATTTGGTTTGGGGTTTTCTCCGGTAACAGCTTTCCAGTACCAATCAATAAAAATCTCCGTTTCTATTAAAAGTCTTTCAATGGAATAAAGAGGGATAAAGCTGGGCCTTTCGATTGCATGTTGATGAAGGTGCCTTAAAACCGCCATAGAGGTTTGGTACAGTTCTTTTTCTCTTCCCGGAGATTGCTTTAAGATAGCTGTAAAGGTGTGATCACCAAAATCCTCTAACAGTACAAATCCATTTTCAAGGCAATGTTCTAGAATGGAAGGCGCTCTGAGGCCGCAATGTTGTAAATATTTTGCGACCTGAATAAATTGTTTTGGATTTTCAGGCGCAGGCGCGTCCATCAAAACGCGTTTGGGAGCATTCAACCTGTAATATTGCCTTAGTGACATATCACTTGCCAAAAAAGCCAATTGAGTTGGCTCTAAAGAGTGAGTTTGCAAAAATTGGTCCCGTTTTATTATACGCGGAGCGCTCATGTATTTTCTTCTATCCTTAAAGATCGATGGTGTTCATCAACTATGTTTAAGTATACATCAATTCGGCGATTGGGGAGATAATTTTGTAATCGCTCTGGCCATTCTATAAGGCAAATAGATGTTCTTAAGGCCTCGAGTAGTCCAAGCTCTAAGATTTCTTCAGGATTTTTAAGGCGGTAAAGATCTGAATGCCAAATCTCACCTTGATCGGTGAGGTATGTTTGGACCAAAGTAAAGGTCGGGCTTGGAATTTCTGCTTTTGTATCTTTTAAAAGGTAACGAATAAAGGCTTTTGAAAATGTTGTTTTGCCTGCCCCCATATCTCCCCATAAAAGGATGCAACAAGGAGACGAGCCTATTCTTGCAAGATTTTTTGCTTGAGTTTGAAGCTCTTCCAATGAAACAACAGAATCAATCATCAAACACTCAAATGCATTAAGAAGCTTAATGGATTATTTGGGTGTTTCTTCGGCAAATGTCAATATCATAAAAAAACACGGCAATATTCGCAAAAACATTACCGTGTTTAGTTATGTGTAGAATGCTCAAATTCCTTACGGAACCATTTTTATGGAAGGATGAGCAAATATTGGATGAGGGTGTATTGAAAACATCTTAGGTCTCCTTTATCATTAATTTACAGTCGCATTATAGTGCATTGTTTTCTTTTTTGCAGTTGAAAATTTATCTTGATTTCAATGTTGTTTTTTAGATCTCTTTGAAACGTTGTCACACTTTGTAACATAGCATTTCTTGAAATCTTAGATACAAAAGCATAAGAATTTAAACTAGAGACAATAGATTTTGGGATTACATCAGTGCAGACTGCGTTTTATGGTTCTTCAAAAGCGGCGCCTTGTGCTTCTTTTGTGTTAAGCCAAAACCAGATTATACAAAGAACTCTTGCGCAGAGTGTAAGCTGTGTTGGAGTGGGGGTCCATTCTGGAAAATCTGCTTCATTGACATTATGCCCTGCATTAGAAGGTGCTGGTTATGTCTTCATAAGAACAGACATTGCAAGTTTCAAA
>JAIEMR010000065.1 GCA_019751935.1 Alphaproteobacteria bacterium | reverse complement strand
TTCAAGTAAAGATGCTGGGTACCTTTTGGGACGTGTTGGTTTTTCCCTGCCTGTGGCCGATATGGATCGTATTGTTGTTAGGTATCCATCAACCACGAAACTGCTGCAGGACCTCAAAATAACGGGCAATACAAACGTGTCTAGGAGTAGGTCAGGTCCTCCTCTTACAAGGGGCTTTTTAAGAGACGTTGAAAATTTGTATCAACAAAGATTTCCCCATCCAGAAGGCGGCATAAGGACCACCTTTGATCTTATCTATATGACTGGATGGTCCCCTGCCCCCAATCAACAAAAGCCTCTTAAGCGCGGCAGTGCACAGCAGAGTTTGAGGGATGTGTTAGGGTGAGTTTTTGTTTAGCCCACATCTTTTCTTAATTATTCATCCAGGCCTAAATCTGTTCATTGATATATCTTCTGGGTGTTATATTAATTAATTAAATTCATGCAGCTTAGATTTTTTTGCATCAACTTACTAACAAAACGCTTTTTAAGATCCATTAGCATCAGTGAGATTAGAATAAATTAATGCCTTTATTATAGTTGCCACCCTCACTGTCATCGCGGGGCTGTGCCTCGATCATGATTTCAAGGCATGCCAGTGTTTGTATTAGAGTCTCAGTATTGTCAGCGCGTAGCAAGAGCTTAGTAGGTCTGCTGTTCTCTCCTTTAGGAGAAGAATAGGCATCTACCCAGCAAAGCTTAAGTCCTGGAACCCATAACCGGCAATGTCGGCACAGAGGTTCTAATGCTGGCATCCCACTTACATAGCTTGACGCAGCCATTATACAGTGGCCAGGTGACCATCCACTTTTGCTCAACTTAGCAGCAACTTCGCATTCCCCGCAGGTGGTGGGGGGGCGCTCTCTTTCCATAGACGCACGATTAAAAACTGCATCAAAATCGCGCGGTGAATTTTCGCTTAGTTTTCCGAGTGCTTGAACAAAGTCATCTTTGTTGTCGGGAGTAGTCGAATGCTTGGGCGTGCCAGGCACTCTAATTGGTGCTGCAGCACTAAGTCCATTGATTGTTTCTCCTGTTGTGATGTTAAGAATTCGTACACGTGTTGGAGGAGTCTTTGGGTCATGGAGCATTTGAACAGTATCAACTAGATCATAGAACCACTCAAACAACTTTTTGGTTTTCGCATTATAATTCTTTGTAATCCAAACGCTGTAGGTCATGGACGCTTTCCCCATCTTAAAATGCTAGAGTCACTGTGGGTGATTATTGCTCCTTATAAAGGATTGCGCTTAAAATCTCAATAGACTTGTCTTGCATAAATTCAATGTGATAACTCCCCTTTAACGCTAAGATAAATTAGATAAAACACCAAATCTGTTTTTAGATCAATTGTATCAGCTATTTTTGTAGGTTGATTTTCTGTTTTATATATTTTCCATAAAAAATCACTCGCTCATATGAGCAAAGACAGCTTTTTACAAAGTGAGAGGAGTAAAAACAAGAAATAAAACCAACAAATTCTAATCAAATATTAGATAAATGACGGATATTGTTAACAAAATCTTAATTTAAGCTCTCTTATACTGACCCTATAAAGATTATCAATAAATGGGGAGCTAAATGGATTATCTCAACTCACTTTCGCATCAAGCTGACTTAACATTTGTTCGTGAAGCTATGAAAAGGCCTATTTTGGAACGCGACGTTGAGTTAGATTTGGCAAAAGCTTGGCACGAAAACAAAGACGAGAAAGCTCTTCATGAACTTATTGAATCCTACACACGGCTTGTTATTAGCTTAGCCGTAAAATACAAAGGCTACGGCCTTTCTCTTTCTGATTTAATACAAGAGGGTAATCTGGGTCTTTTACAAGCAGCTAATCGATTTGACCCAGAGAGAGGCGTTAGATTCTCAACGTATGCCAAGTGGTGGATTCGCGCCCATATCCAAGACTTTGTTCTTAGAAATTGGTCGATTGTAAGGACTGGCTCAACTACAGTTCAGAAAAATTTGTTTTTTAATCTGAACCGATTACGCAGCAAACTTCTTTCTATTACGACAGAGACAATGTCACCTGAAGATCAAGAAATGATTGCTCAGCATCTTGATATCAGCATTCAAGAGGTAGAACAGATGGAGGCAAGATTAGCCAGCCACGACCTTTCGTTAAGTAATCCGGTTAGTGAATATGCAGATAATGACTGGCAAGATCTGATTTTAGATACCCGTCTAAATCCTGAAGAAAGTAGTTTTAAAGATCACGCGGAACAAAGTCGTCATAATTGGATAGAAGACGCCATGCTTTGCCTTGCTCCAAGGGAACAGTTTATCATTACTCATAGGCGTCTCTCTGATCCTCCGCAAACTCTTGAGAACCTAGGAAAAGAACTTTCCATTACAAAAGAGCGCGTTCGCCAAATTGAAGCAAGAGCTCTTAGAAAAATGCGTTATTATTTTATGGAAAGTATGCATGAGGTTCGTCAAATTCTGTAAAACGATCCATAAATTGTGGTTCAGATTCTATCTGTTTTGATGCAGCATTGGTTTGATAGGGTTTTAAAAGCAATTTTGCTGGAATTTTCCAAAGGGTACAAAGTTTCCAGATGATTGTTAAAGTAATTGGCTTGATTCGGTTCAAAATATCTGTGATTTCGAGGGGATCTTCCCCAATTAAGTTTGACAATTCAACGATATTTAACCCATATCTTTCCATGTAAAATCGTACTGCTTCTATGGGATCTGAAAATTCTGATAAGCAATTTTCTTTTTCATAAATTTCTATCAAGGTGCACAGAACCTCATACTCTTGGTATTGTTTTGAATTTTCCTGAAGCGTTAAAATTTTTGGCCAGGAATTATCTATTAGCTGAGCGACTGTGTTTACTGTTTCCACAAAGTCTTGATGACTGCGAAGAGGTTTAATTTGCATTGTCTGTCTCCGGGTTATTGATGGTTGTACTCAAAGTTGAATTTTTAAGTGAAAGCTCATAAGGCTTGATCAAAGCCTCAGCAGGAATTTTTAATGTTTGGCTCAGTTTCCAAATCATGGATAAGGTTAGTGGCTTTTTTTTATTCAAAATTTTTAAAGTTTCTTTTTCAGATCCGAAAATTTCATTAAATTCTCTGTCATGAATATCAAGTTGGTTCTGATAGAATTTAAGCGCTTCTATGGGATCAGGAAATTGGCTGGATGCAAGGTTTTGTTCGTAAAAATCAATTAAGGCTACTAATACTTCCAGCTGATTATGCTCATAACTTCCTTTTTCAGAATGCCATAGGGAATCAATCAGATAAATTGCGGCCAAATAATCTTCTTCACTTCGAATAGGGTTAATGCACATAAAGATTCTCCTTTAGGCACACATCAAAAGAGATGATGGCGGGTTTGGATATTGATAATATGTTCCAATCCATTTAATAGAGACGACTTGCGCTGAATAATTAACCGCAATAGTCAAATAACAGCGCCTGGGTTCAATTGTAAAGCAGATCCGATGAAATAGTTGCAGCCTGGCATGGGGAAAGGTTTTGAGAACATCTTCCGGACTTAACCAGCTTTCGTTTCTAATTTTTCGAATCCAGGCTTCTAAAAAGCTTTCTAATTTTGGATGCTTTTTTGAAAAATCTAATAATATCGGTTTATTAATGATTTTCATTTTCCCTCACATACATCTTATTGCTTCTAAAGGTTTCTTAACTCTAAGGACAAGAGAGGCAATCTGTGTGTCAAACAATTTTGAAACTGATTGAGAATATATATTTTATATAGATATGTGTAAAGATTATTTTTTTGGCTATAGTTTCTTGATAATGCGGATTTGAAATTAGAAAGGAAGAAACAGTCTGAGGCCTTGGATCAAGGTCAAGAGAAAGGAAAAGACAGAGCAACAAAAAAATACAGTTTCCCTTTGACTTGATCAAAGGGTCCATCTGAATACATTTCAGATGCTGGGTTATAAGAAAACTCTGTGTCCAGACTTCATTTTTTATACAGACATGTTCCTGGACTGATCGCCTGATGGGCCCTTGTGTCAAGCACAAGGGAAACTGCTTTTTTCTTTACTCCAGAACCACCTAAGCTCTCTTTTTTTCTAGCTCTTCCAAATGTTCGTGTATATGCATAGGTCTTTTATTGGTATGCCAGGGATGATCAACGTCGCCCAGTTGACAGTGAATGGATTCAACCTCTATGCGGATTTCCTTGTCACCTGAGAACACTAGATGAATAGTTTGATGCCCCTTTTTAGGCTCATCCACCGTAATCATCAATAAATTTAGAACACGCACAGGGTGCTTTTGATCAAAATTGCGCCGGTGAACATTCAGGACATTAGAAACAGAAAATCCTGAATGAACGCGGTAATATCTCTCTTCATCTGGATGGGCATCCAGGTGTTCCCAGCAAAAACGATTCACCAGGCATGTAAATGTCTTGGCATCTTTATCAAAATGAATGGAGGTTAAGGGGAGAAGACCGTCTTGAAGCTGAGCTGATAGGATATGAATCTCCTCTTTATCTTTTGCAAGTAAACGAAGGGGGGAAAAGTTAAGCTCAGCCATGGTTAATCTCCTTTAAGCAGCACTTGGTATCCGCTCAATGATAGCACCACAATTTCTTAATTTCTCTTCTAATCGTTCATATCCACGATCAAGGTGATAAATACGGCTTAATGTTGTTTCACCGGCCGCTGCTAATCCTGCTAAAACTAAACACACAGAAGCCCTCAGGTCTGTT
>JAIEMR010000178.1 GCA_019751935.1 Alphaproteobacteria bacterium | reverse complement strand
ATGAAAGCTCTCTCTGGTTGGCTTATTCCTTTATTTATGATTACCTGTCTTTTATTGGTTCCTCAAAGTCGTGTGTTTATTAAAAATCCAGCCTTTGTGACTTCCCATCAAGTGGATCATGTTCCGTTTGGTTTAGCAATGTCAGCCAGCTTGATCAGTCGGATTGGTCATAGCATTACAGAAAACATAGAAATGATCTTTACAACCGTAGATGATTTAAAATATCACAAAACGGGTTTTCTCTTTGCCTCAAACTTAGTGCAGCAAGCCAAAGCCTTCCATATTACCAATGAAGATCTAGCCTCCAATATGCGAGAGTTTGTAGGGCATTGTGTGGTTTATGATGCGATGCTGGGCAGAAAATATACCATTGAAGATTTAAGGAACTCTCATGACATTTGGACATTAGTCTCGTCGGAGGCCTCTCCGGTTCGCTCGTTTGTTTGGAAAGATCCTCACAATGTTGGGGAGCCCAGTGCAAGACCAGAGATTATTACCTGCCGAGAAGGTGTTGCTCGCTTTAATCGTTTGTGGGGCATAGAGCTTGACCGGACAGCAACGCTTTTTGGGCAAAAGATCTTTGGCAAAAACGGTCTTATTAACCCAAAGGTTGCGCTTTTGCAGCATATGCAGAGTTCATATACTTTTTTGGTTAATTCTTCTAAATCTGCTCTGGAGATTTTAAAGCAGCAAATGATGATTTATGCAGTTGTAGATGGAATTGAGCAAAAATCTGTTGCTCTTGGAAATACTCCGAATTTTGCGGCAAGAAGAGCGTATCTTCAACAACGGTCCACTTATGAAACGTTAGGGGCTATGGCAGGAGAAACCTTACCGACCATGAAAGCTGTGCTAGAAGCCATTGTTTATTCTGCCTTTATGTTCATTGTGCCGCTTTCTGTTTTACCTTTTGGATGGCGCTTCTTAAGCTCCTGGGGACAAACCCTTCTTTGGCTACAAATGTGGGCGCCTCTTTATGCCATTTTACATTACCTCATATCCATGACGGCAAGATCAAAGTCTTTAGCCGCTCTTTCTATCTCCAGTGAGACGGGTGTGACCATTGCAAGCTCTGTTGGTCTTGTTAATGCCAATGCTGACCTTGCGGCTATGGCTGGATATCTTGCGATCAGTATTCCTTTTTTAGCGGTCGCTCTTGTGAAAGGAGTTGGTTCTTTTGTCCATATGGCCTCCCATTTAGGAAGTGTGAGCCAAGGGGCTGCCAGCATGGCAGCGGGAGAAGCCGTTTCTGGTAATTATAGTTTTGGGAATATATCAGAAGGGAATCGGCAGATTGCTAATACCAATATGCTGAGTCACAGTACGGCAGCGAGTTACAAAGCCGGAATGTTTAGTCAAAGTGATGGGCGCACAGATATGGTTACAACGGCTGATGGCCAGCAGATTGTTAACGTTGGTAGTTCCCATATACCTATCTCGGTGAATCAAGCTGAAACAGCCAGTGCCATAACAACAGAGCAATCTAGTCGTTCTTATCAAAGAGCCTTACAACAATCTGAAAGTTCAGCAGTGCACTTTGGAGAGACTTTACGAGGCCTTGAAGAAATCTCACGTCAAACAGGGCATAGTGAAAATCTATCCGATCAAACCAGCCATGGAAAGACCATAGAGCAAAGCAGTGCTATCTCCAAAGTAGGGCAAATTGTTAGAGATTTTGCAAGAAATCACAATGTATCACAAGAACAAGCGGCAAGTCTTATAGGGCAGGCATCTGTTGGGGGTAAAGCCTTTGGCATTGGGGGAGCAATGACAGCTTCTATTGATGGTAAGGCTTATGATCAAAAAGCAATAAATGAAGCTTATAAAATTGCAAGTAACGAAGATTTTCAAAAATCAACGCGAGACGCTGTTCAAGCACTACAAAGCCAAAGCTATACACAAAATGACGAAGATTCAAGAAGGAAAAGTGGTAGTATTAGCCAATCTTGGGAGAATGCTCAAAGTCTTCGTACAGAAGCCTCAAAAAGTTTTAGGGAATCGGAAGATCTTCAAAGGCAAGCCGCTTGGATTCAAAGCAATGCTTCCACCATCAATACGAATTTCACGCAACAAGCACTAGAAGGTGTGGCCAACATGCCAGCAGACAATGCAAGAGGCCGTATTGGTATGCAAGGTGTTGCACATATGGCAGCCCATAATCCTGAACTCTTGCAAAAGTATGTAGGCCATTGGGCATCTCAACATGGAATGAATATCCCTGCATCGCCAGAACTTAAACTTATAGAAAGCGCACGTGATTTAGAACGAACTTATCAAGAGGAAAGAAGGCACAAAAATACGCAAAGTCCTTCTATAGAGTTAAACACTGTTTCTCATCTAGCGCCACCAAGAGAGACGACTGTAGGGCTTCAAACAGATGAAGTAAGTGGTACTCCTTTGGTAGAGAGCAAAGATACTGCAGGCCCAGAAATCAGTAAACTACTCGTAAACGAATCTGTAGCTCCTTATTCAGAGGATAGAAGGGAATCATTCTTACCTTTAGAGAGTACAAACTGGCAGGTTGAGAAAAAAACGGTTCCCCAAGATTCATCTGAACACCAAGGGCCTGGCTTTAGAGCTGGCTCTTCGTTTCTGCAAGAAAGTCCAGCATCAGCTCCTGTCATTCCAACGGAGCCGAGGCAAGTTTCAAGGAGCGCATATGATATAAAATCTGACTTAACAGACACAATGGCTTCATCTGATCCTCTCATTAAGCAACCTAAACAAGTGAAGGCGAAAGAATCCGTGGATACGCTAAAACCTGAAGGTTTGAATTTCCAAAGAGTCGAAGCATTGAAAGCTGAAGTCAGTGCAATGCAAAGCGCAGCTGCAGGAGCTATTGAGAAAGCAGAAAAACAACATGAACAGCAACGACAAGGTATAGAAAAGGAAATTCATAAAAAGGGAAAGAAAAACCTTTTAAGAGTCGCAGCAAAGGCAGAGATAAAAAATCTTGCTGATACAGCTCTGGGAATGCCTTATGAAGGTGCCAAAACGCTTGTTAAAAAGTTAACAGGTGAATCACAAAAGAAACCTTAATGATGAGTTGAAAGGCAAGAAGGAATGGAAGGAGATGAAATGGGTGTTAGAAAATTATTTAAAGGATTAAGCGTTGAATGTCTGTAGCCGTATGTACTGATTTGTCCGGATATATAATTATCTCTTTCTGTATCTTGAAAGGGGGTTATTGAGGTTCCTCTAATGACACCATTAGAGAAATAAGGTTTCGGAATGAGTTTATACGTTGAAGGCAGTTTAATGCCAAGCTTTCTTGCAAAGAAAACATCAGCTAAGGCTGTGGGATAGTAGCCCATTAGAATGGAAACGAGGAAAACAATAGGAAGAGATGCTGGAATTGAAAATAAACCGAGAGGAAACAAAAGCATGGCTGGAATAACTCTTAAGAGACGAACCAAAGGAATTTTCTTTGCGTATGTCATTAGTTCTTCTGCATTGAGGCCGTATATTTCAGGAACGTCTTCATCCTTGATATCTGCTGCAAAGATTTTATTCCTGCGAAGATACAGAATGCTGTCAGTGATTATTCCAGTGATTGGGAATAAAAGAAAGTACACAGCAAATCCATTTTTAGCATCGCTTGCAAGGAGTGCTAAAACAGAGCATATAAGAAGACTTATGCCAGCTTTGAAGGCAAAAGCGAGTCTAGCTGAATATGCAAGATACTTGATTTGCTTCTCTTTGGTCATTTTTTTCATCCCTCTAAAAAACACAGCCATTATATCATCAAGGTTCTTTATCAACTATGACTATCTGAACGTCTTAACAAAAATAATTTTCTAATTGAATAACCTAAGAAGGAAATTGACATGAAACTCTCCGGATCCTTTGTTCAAGGCGGGCAAACACAGCTGCACAAAATTCATATGATCCGCCAAGTGTTATCGGCTACTTTTAAGATGTCTTTGGTCATTGGAATCCTATGGTTCTGCTTTTTAATTTATAAGAATTTTGGTTGGAAGGAATTCTACGCCTTAGCCATTTATTATGGGGCTTGTCTCAGAGATGACCTTTCTTTTTTACCTTATGGATTTTTAGATCGGGTTGGTTTCCCATTTCAAGACGGACAGTTTCATAGCGTGAGTTGTTCTTGGTTAGTCAGAGATCCTTCCGTAAGACATTTTGTGACCTATTTGCAAAGAGCACTTTTAGAAAAACTGTTTTATACATTTTTGGTGATGCTACTTTCTTTTGCATCTTTGTCCTGGTTTTGGATGCGAAGAGGAAAACATCGTCAGCAAAAGAAAATCCTTCAGGGTACAACGGTTGTTAAATCTCGAGTTCTTAAAAAACTTATTAAAAGAAAAAATCGATCCGATTTATCTTTAGGAGGAATTCCTTTGCTTAAAAATAGAGAAACCGAACATATGATGATTGTAGGAACCACAGGAACCGGTAAAAGTAATAGCCTTCATCATCTTCTTGGGCAAATACGCGCTCGAGGCGATAGAGCCGTTATTATTGATACAACGGGCTCTTTGGTTTCAAGATTTTATGAAGAAGATCGTGATAAGCTTTTAAATCCCCTTGATAAAAGAAGCTTAAATTGGGACTTATGGAGCGAATGCAATGAATCTTACCATTATACAGAATTAGCCCAAAGCCTGATTCCAGAAAGTGGATCTGATCCCATCTGGTGGAATTCTGCGAGAAGACTATTTGTAACAACGGCTCAGAAACTACAGATCAAAAACCAACGATCGATTAAGAAACTGCTTGA
>JAIEMR010000161.1 GCA_019751935.1 Alphaproteobacteria bacterium | reverse complement strand
TTCATCTTTGAGTTTACGAAGCGCTGAAACGGCACTGCGCGACATAAACCAAACTGCGCCATTTAAATACTGAGGCTTCATGGCGTTTAATATATCTAACAAAACATCAGTATTTTTAAACTTGCCATTCGCACCAGTATTTATGCTTTCTAATTTGCCCCAAGCCCCTTCTCCAACAGGAACTGTGTCATAATTTAAAAAGCCAGTTGGCTTGTTTTCACCATCACCATGAATAAACGCAGCATTTTCAGCAGCCGCCATTTTTTCAGCAACTTTTCCAACCAGCCAATTTTCGATATCAATGCTTGCATCATCGAGAATTTTTTGACTGGACCTAGGCTTAGCGTAAATTTGATGCACGGGAATGCGAACCTTAGCAAGCTCTGGCGTTTCTGTTTCTTTTCTTTCTTCTGTTTCGCTGACCCAGCCCACATCAGCATTGCCTTTATCAAGCAAAAGCTCTAACGAGTCCGTTGAAATATTAGTAAGCCTTGCCAATGACCTTAAAGGGGATACCCGATTCAAGGCCTTTTCAATACGCTCTGTCACAATGGCAGGTATTAAAAAGCCGCCCGTTGGCCCTTCAAGACTGGTTAGAGCTTTTTCTTGAAAGCTGCTTTGGCCTTGGGTGATATAATCTATAAAAGCCTGCTTTTGCGGGCAATGTTGATTTGAATCCGTTCCAAGCAATGGACGCTGCCCGGCTGCATAAAGCTTTTGAAAACGTTTATCTTGTTTTTCTTGAAACGCCTTAAAGCTTTCCTCTAGATTGTGGATTGCTTGGTCTACCTTTTCAAAAGTTTGTAATGTATCCATGAGTTTTTCCTTTCTATGGGTGTGGTGTTGTGTGGAAGTTGTTGTAATTCCTAGCAACAAAACTGAAGCAATTCCTGCATGCTCATCATGCCTTGCAAATCATTCAGCCTTTGCACTAATTTATTGACGGTCGCATAAGGACTTAGCCAATCTTTATAAGATGTAACTGTGGCTTTCGGGTTTGCTGCAAATGTCACAAGTGAGATTTCATGTAAGTCAACTTCTTGAAGAACACGCCCTTTATCTTGGCGCAGCGCTTTGACAACCTGAAAGCCAATCGACAAGCCATCTAAAATACCTGCTTTCAAAAGTGCATAAGCTTCGCGACCTTGACGCACATCAAGCAGCAACTGGCCTTTGACATACAAGCCGTATTGATCTTCGACAATATCCAACCACCTACCGATCGGCGCTTTTGGATCATGCTGCCACAGCATTTTCGGCATTTTGCCTTGTTGGCCCCAGTTATAAAGGCTTTTGCTAAAAGCCCCCTTGGCAATGGCTTCTTGTTGAAGATCTATATTATTAAAGACACTGGCATAGCCTGAAAAAGTGCCATCGTCCTCACAGCTTTTTAGGCGCAAAGCAGGGTATAGGTGATTCATGAGTATCTCCTTTGGGTTGTTTGAATTTTTTGTAATTGGTCAGTGACCTAAAAAGAAAGCCTATCCCCACCTTCAATTGGGCTATAGCCAACAGCGTGGCGTTTTTCATTCAAGGTTAAAAAATCAGCGTTAGCGATTTTATTCCAAGCAGCTTCCCGACGCGAAGCCAAAGCTGGGATTGAATCTATGTCGTATCCCAAAGATAAGTTTTCGCCAAAATACGGCAAAAGCCACAAATTAAACTCAGCAACCAGAAATTCCAAAAGAGGCATGATGGTATCTTCCCACAAATGAAACCTGGCCTCTTTATAATTAGCAAAGGTGGCATCTCCAGGCACACCCACCAGCATAGGTGGCACGCCAAAAGCTTGCGCAATTTCACGTGCTGAAAGATTTTTACCCGCGATGAAATCCAAATCCTTTGGCGATAATCCCATTTCTCGCCAATCGCATTCGCCTTCGAAAATCATAATTTTCCCTGCGTTTTGGGTTCCTGAATAAACTTCCTTTAGGTCTTGGCGCAAGATTTCTCGTTGTTCTTGCGTTAGGGTGTGTCCACTTGGACCCGGTTTTACCAAAAGGGCCCCAGAGGGTCTGCCGCCATTTTGCATGAGGGCTAAATTATGACTGCCTACTTCATTATGCTGATCAATTGAACACCCTGCCGCCTCAAGAGGGCTCATGCCATACCAATCATTTAGGGGGTGAAAACTTTTTAAATGAAGAACAGTTGATTTGCCTGAAAGTGAATCAACACTAAGCTGTTTTCGGTGTCCACCAACTGAATATTCAAAGGCTTCTACCATCCCCCCTTTACCAGGAATGACTTGCATCCGGTCCGGCCTTAAGGCATGAAGTTCTGTTGGAACTTTATCCTCATTTAAAACAGCTTCTACATAACTGTTTCCAGATAACAACAGATACCCAACAACCGATTCCATAAAAGCAGAACCTGCCTGACGTGGGCTTGGGCAATTTAGCAAATCCAAAACGGGATGCTTTTCAAGTTCGTGTTTTTCGTGATTCTTTTGTTCATACAAAAGCCAGGCAACACTGGAGACGCCGCGAGCAATCAGATTAACGCATCTGTAAACAATGGCGTTCCTTTGATAGCCTTCTTTAGTAAGGGCATCATAACGTTTGGGTGTCCATATGGGTCTGCCCACCGAATTGTATGCAATCAAGGGCGCCACACCGCTTGCCTTTTTTGAAAAGGGATGCGCTTGCAACGATTCAGGCATAAATGATCGAATCCATTTTTTCATGGGCAATGACTCCTTTTATATGAAGGGAGAGGGATTTTTATGGGGAGCTGGAGGTATTTAATAATGTGAATTCAGATTTAAAATGAGCAATAGAACCATGGACCCTTGGATCCAGTCCAAGGGAAACTATTCTTTAATTGTTTATATTGGTTTTCTCTTACACCACCAGACTTAGTTTTCCTTGGGCTTGACCCAAGGATCCATCCAGCGGTTTAACTTATTTTAGTCCCAAATTCTCGTTAATAGAAAATCTATTATATCTTTTTATAACTGGTTTTTAAGAAAAAGACCTAATTTTAAAAATGTCCATAAAATTTTATTAAAATTATTTCTATAATTTTTACGAAGCAAGAAGAAACTTTTCCTTACGGACGGCGGATGTTAATGGTTTTATTAACGCTTGCCCCTGTTCAATAAGTGCCGCATGGCGGCTATCCACCAGCGGAGTGAAATCCCCCTTTTTCATAGCACTCATAAAGGCTTCTAACTGAAAATCATAACAGGTTTGATAAAAAACATTAGAAGGCAATTGATCCATATTAAAAATATCCGAACGCACCTCAATCACATCAACCAAACGCTTACCTTTTGAGCTAACAGGATTAAAAATAGAATTGACTGTTAAGCTTCCTTTTGTACCTTGAATCTTAGCAAAAGAGTTTAAATACCTATCTTTAAAGGTTGTTTTGAAAAGGAATGCATCCAATCCTTTTGCAGACTTTAAATTACCAATAGATAGTATATCTGCGCTCCGCTTATCTTTTCTTTCAACGCAAACATTATCTAACCTTAAAGGTATATTTAGAATATTCTGAATGAAATGCAGACAATAACACCCCAAATGCATAAAGGATCCGCCCATGAGGTCAAGCCGGTATCTTATATCTCCTTCAAACGGAGTAGAAATGCCTAACTGAGCAAAAACACTCTCAATTTCCCCCAGTTTTCCATCTTGTAGCTCATTTATTATCTGACGAACTGCCGGGTGATAGGCATAATGCATTGCCTCCATCAGTAAAAGCCCTCTGCTTTTTGCCAATTTTATTAAATCAAGAGCTTCTGAATATGTAGGAGAAAATGGTTTTTCACAAAGTACATGTTTATTTTTTAAAAGCGCCTCTCTAACCCAAGGCACGTGGAATACATTAGGAGTCGATATATAAATAGCATCAATTGTAGGATCTTCTAATAACTCAGCATAACTACCGTAGAAAACGGGAATATTTGTGGCTTCCGCATAGTTTTTTGCTTTATTAAGATTTCTGGAAGCAACAGCTTTAATAAACACATCATCACGCTTGGAAACAGGCAAAAGCATAGCATCTTGATTAATTCTAGCCGTCGATATAATTCCAAAATTCAGCATGATATTTAAATTTTTATCTAATTATGTGAGTTATTACGCAAGCATATGATATGCGCAAATAGTAATGCAGCCAATTCTTAAATGCATAAATGCCCTAATAATTTTTTGTTATAAATAAGAAATTCCAGAAAGTTTTCTACTGTTTTTTAACCAACAATCCCGTTGTTATGTTCTCAGAAATTAAATTGCAGGAAAAATTGATAAGATTTTGTGTTGCGCTCATACATAAAAATAAACATAAGATTTTTAAATATGAATAAACCCTATTGAATTTTTTCTTAATTTATGGAAAAGTTTAACAAAACATTATAATAAGGATACTAAAGTTATGCGTTTGTTTACAAAAATCCTCTTTGCTTCTTGTCTTTTGATACAAACTCACCCTTTATCAGCGGCAGTAGCTGAATCTATGACACCACCTGATGCGCATTCTACATCTATTGAGGTTATGGAAAAATTAAAAGGTCTGCTTAAACAAAATAACGAAGAAAAAGCCATTCGTCTTATCAATGGTTTTGAAAAAAACAACAGAAACAGCACTGAACTTGCAATAGAGACTTCCTTTGGATCAAACCCACTTATGTATGTGGAACAAAAGAATGGAAAGATTACTGTTCTTGCTTCCCGCAACCCAAAAGAAATTAACTTAGATCTTACCGATGATAAAACTCATCAAGCGATTGTGGAAAATTTAAAAAGTAAAAA
>JAIEMR010000106.1 GCA_019751935.1 Alphaproteobacteria bacterium | reverse complement strand
TGCGAATATATATAGATTCACTTGAGTTGCAAATACCAGGGCATAGGACTAAAGTGACATCCTCTGTTGACAAATTAAAAACAAATTTTACTGCTATTTATACAAAGAATGAAAGCAAAGGTCAATGATATTATTGCTTATCAAAGTAAGTCGCTAAAGCTTTTTGATGATGGCTTTTTAATTTAGTGTTGGGAAAGTGTGTAGACAAACTTCTTAGTCTTCCTTACTAATAATGAGGTAATAACTTATGAGAATGAATCATGCGTCTATCAAATTATTTTTTGCCAACCTTAAAGGAAATTCCAGCAGAGGCACAAATCACGTCTCATCGTTTAATGCTACGCGCAGGAATGATTAATCAAACAACTGCAGGGATTTATTCATGGCTGCCGATTGGCCTCAAGGTATTGCAAAATATTGAACGAATTGTAGCCGAAGAACAGGACCGAATTGGCTGTCATCGGGTATTGATGCCGACATTGCAACCTGCAAGCTTATGGCAAGAAAGTGGGCGCTATGAGGATTACGGCAAGGAAATGCTTCGGATCAAAGATCGTCACGACCGAGATATGCTTTATGGTCCTACAAATGAAGAAGTCATAACAGACATTATGCGGCAATATTTGAAAAGCTATCGCCAATTGCCGCAAACCCTTTATCAAATTGGTTGGAAATTTAGGGATGAAATCCGTCCACGCTTTGGCGTTATGCGTGGCCGTGAGTTTCTTATGAAGGACGGCTATTCCTTTGATCTTGATTATGAAGGGGCAAAGGAAACTTATAAAAAAATTTTTGAAAGTTACCTTGTAATCTTTCGCAGAATGGGTCTGACTGCAATTCCTGTGCGTGCGGATTCGGGGGCTATTGGCGGCGATCTAAGTCATGAATTCCAAATTGTTGCTCCCACAGGGGAAAGCACGATTTATTATGATGAGTCATATGATTCATTGCCGCTTCAAGACATGACATTTGAAAAGTTACAAAACCTATATGCTGCGGCTGATGAAAAGCATGATCCAAACAATTGCCCAATTCCAGCAAATCGAATAAAAACAGCGCGTGGTATTGAAATTGGTCATATTTTTTACTTTGGCACAAAATATTCTAAGGCAATGAAGCTAGAAGTCGCTGGACCTAATGGAGAACCTATTATTCCCGAAATGGGCTCCTATGGAATCGGTGTTTCTCGTTTAGTGGGCGCTATTATAGAAGCAAGCCATGACGAAAATGGAATTATATGGCCAGAATCTGTGGCTCCATTCCAAGTCGGCCTTATTAATGCCAAAACTGGAGACGAAAAACTTGATTCTATAGCAGGCGATATTTATCAAAAATTGAATAATCAAAAAACTGAAGCTTTGTATGATGATCGTGCGGAAAGGCCAGGCGTTAAATTTTCTAACATGGATTTAATAGGCATTCCTTGGCAAGTTATTGTCGGCAATAAAACTGTGGAGTACGGTACAGTTGAGGTGAAGAACCGCCAGACTGGAGAGCGCTCTGACATTTCTATTGAAGAGTGTTTAAATAAGGTTGCAAAGCAGTATACCCAAAGGATTTCAGAAGGCCTGCAGGAAAACGAGAACCGAGGAGCGGAGTGTATATGAAATACATGAGCATCGAGGTATTGATGTTTGACGCACAGGCATTTTGAAAGGCGAAGGGTAATATGTTTTTATTTTTTGAACGTCTGCTTGCATATCGGTACTTAAGATCTCCAAGACAAGAAGGTTTCATCTCAGTTATTGCTGGTTTTTCGTTTATAGGTATTGCTTTAGGTGTAGCGATCTTGATTATCGTCATGTCTGTTATGAATGGATTTCGCCAGGAGCTTTTAACGCGAATTATCGGAATGCGCGGCCATATTCTGGTCCAAGGGATCCAGTCTCCAATTGAAAATTATCAGCCAGTGATTGATTTGGTGCGAAAAGTGCCAGGCGTTGAAAATGCTTTCCCTGTTTTAGAAAGACAAGCAATTATGACTTTTCGGGGGCAGGCTAGGGGGATTTCAATTCATGCGATGGATCTATCGGAGCTGCGTAAAAGATCTATTATCACAGATAATATTAAAGCCGGCACTTTGGATGATTTCCAAGGCGATGGCCTGTTGATAGGAAGCCGTTTGGCTGAATTTATGCACCTTAAGGTTGGTGATCGTATTGTTATGATAACGCCCGAAGGAAATGTGACAGCATTTGGAACAGTGCCGAGGCAAAAATCTTTTATTATTAAAGGTGTTTTTCAAGTTGGGATGCATGATTATGACAAAAATGTTGTCTTTATGCCTCTTACAACGGCACAAAATTTATTCAAATTACCAGATCAAATCAGTCATATAGAGATTTTCTCAACTCACATAGAACTTGCTCCGCAGCTAGCTTATGTAGTGCAGCAAACCTTAGGCAGTCATGTTCAGGTCCTTGATTGGCAACATGGAGACTCTCAAATTTTTCATGCAGTGCAGATCGAAAGGAATGTAATGTTTTTGATCTTAACTTTGATCATCTTGATTGCTTCCTTTAACATTATTTCAAGCCTTATTATGTTGGTAAAAGACAAAACTAGAGATATTGCCATCTTGCGCACGATGGGGGCAAGTCGACGTTCAATGATGAGGATTTTCTTTTTAACAGGCGCAACGATAGGTGCTGTGGGAACCCTTATGGGGGTCATATTAGGGCTCAGTTTCTCATTGAACATAGAGAGCATTCGTCAATTTCTGCAAAGTCTTTCAGGGACTGAGCTTTTTAGTGAAGAGATTTATTTTCTGACACAACTTCCTGCAAAAGTAGATTGGGGGGAAGTTGGTGCAGTTGTGGGAATGTCATTATTATTATCTTTTTTGGCGACCCTTTATCCTGCTTGGAGGGCTGCTAGATTAGATCCTGTAGAGGCATTACGGTTTTAATTTTTAATGTAATTTTAAAGCTATTGACTCCTTTGTAACCCTATCCTACGCTGAGATATGGTTGAAAAATATACTCAAAACTTACGAAGAGCTGAATTAAAGCACGCCCTGGATGTGGCTGCAGGTAACAAACCTGCTGACCTTTTAATTAAAGGGGGGACAGTTCTTGATCTTATCAATGGTGAGATGTGCAGGGCTGACGTTGCTATTGCAGACCAGACTATTGCAGGTATAGGGCATGGATATGAGGGGTTAAAGGTGGTGGATGCTACTGGTTTGACCATTGTGCCTGGTTTTATTGACGCTCATGTACATCTTGAATCATCGTTGATGACTCCTTTTGAATTTGAGAGAGCAACTCTTCCCCTTGGTACGACAACTGTTATTGCGGACTCTCATGAAATTACAAATGTTATGGGAGTAGAAGGATTTGAATGGTTTTTGCGTTGTAGTAAGTTGATGCAACAGAACCTTTTCCTACAGGTTCCCTCTTGTGTTCCCTCGCTGCCAGGCTTTGAAACAAATGGGGCGGAATTCACTTTAGATGATATGTTTGCCTATCTTGATCATCCGCGTGTATTAGGTTTGGGGGAAATGATGAATTATCCCGGAGTGATTAGCGGAGAAAAAAGTGTTTTAGATAAGCTAGAAGCATTTGATGGCAAGATGAAAGATGGGCACGCGCCTCTTTTAAGAGGTAAAGACTTAAATGCATATAGAGTATCAGGAATAGAAAATTGTCATGAAAGCGTGACGGCTGATGAAGCTAAAGAAAAATTAGCTATTGGGATGGCAATAATGCTTAGAGAAGGATCTGTTGCGAAAAATCTTTTGGAATTAGCGCCTATTGTAAAAGAATTTAATTCAACGCAGTGTCTTTTATGCACAGATGACAGAAATCCTTACGAAATCGCAAAAGAAGGGCATATTAATTATCTCATTCGTCAATTAATCGAAAAAAGATCTATGCCTGTTCATGTTGCCTATCGATTAAGTTCTTTTTCTGCTGCTAAACACTTTGGTTTAAAAAGGTTGGGTTTAGTGGCTCCTGGTTATCAGGCTAATCTTGTTCTTTTGTCAGATCCAGAGAAAGTTAAAATTGAGGATGTTTTTGTAAAAGGAGTCTCATTAAAAGACATTGACCTAGAAAGTTCAGGAAAGCTAATAAAATCTGAACCGCCTTTACAAAATACAATTAAACGCAATCCTATCAAAATAGAAGATTTTGACTATCCAAAAAAACCTAGTATCTATCATGTAATTGAGATAGTTCCTCAAGAGATAATTACAAATCATTTAAAAGTTCATTACGATGGAACCTCTTTTTCAGAAGAGGGAGTGCAATTTATAGCCGTTTTTGAACGTTATGGGGGGCAGTCTCCTCCAGCCTTAGGGTTTGTGAAAGGCTTTAATCTTGCAGATGATTGTGCAATTGCTTCTAGCGTTGCTCATGATTCACACAATTTAATTGTTGTAGGTTCGTCGCCAAAAGCAATGACTTTAGCTATAAATTCACTTATCAAAATGAGGGGAGGGTTCGTTGTTGTAAAAGACGATCAAGTTATCGCAAGCTTACCTTTGCCAATAGGAGGGCTTCTGAGTCTTGAATCATCAGAATACCTTACAGAACGTTTGACGGATTTAAAAGAGGCGCAAAAAGCAATAGGAACTTCTTTGCATGAACCTTTTCTGCAGATGGCATTTTTGGCTTTGCCAGTCATACCATCCCTTAAAATCACAGATCAGGGTTTGATTGATGTTATGCGTATGCAAAGGCTTACTTTAGAGGCTGCATGAATACTTTTGAATAAAGTTTCTTGCGATCTTCTCTCGAGTGTTGTAAAAAGTCAGTTATAATCGGTAAAAAAC
>JAIEMR010000059.1 GCA_019751935.1 Alphaproteobacteria bacterium | reverse complement strand
TCTGTTTTTTCTTTTACAAGAACTATTGTTTCTGAATCAACTTAGTGATGGATAATTCATAGACTGGCTCCAACTACATATGCGGGTCAAAAGTTTCGTAGACCCTAATTTGAGGCGATTGGTTTGTTTTTTGCTGATCGATTTCGCTCTTTAAGTTCGATATCGATATATTTATCGGTAATAGCCCCAGACCCATGTCCTGCATCGTCTCTCACATGCTCACGGGGTCTGCGTTTTACATCATCGGATATACCTGTATGCCGTAACCAATGAACCGTGGCCTCAGTTAAAGACTCTGCCTCCTCGTTATAATTATCTTGCTGGAGATTATTAATAGCTTGATCAAAACAACCTTGAACAATTTTACGGATATGATTGGTAGAACTCATAGGTCCTTGACCTTTTGTTTTTGGCAAAAGAGGAGACTTATCAGCAGGAGAGGGAAGAGTTGATAAGCCTAAATGCTCTCGCCATCTTTTCAGGGCTTCTAACATGGCATTACTAACCGCAATTTGCCGTTGTTTATTACCCTTGCCAACGGTTGTAAACCACCAACCTTCTTCACTATCCCGAAAAAAATGATTCATGGTAGGACTCCACCGCTTACTGGCAGCAAGTTCTGATATGCGTAAATACATAGAATAAAGAGCTGACATAATAAAAAGGGTGCGTTCATGTAAAGTTGGATCTGTTACTGCCATTTCTTCAGCTGTCTTGATGACGTATTGCCACTGACGTTCTGACAATCGTCTAATTTTTGGTGGCCCTTGGTTTTTGCGAAGGAACTTACTTTTCTGCCGAATTAAGGCAACTGGATTCATATAGACATATTCTTCTTGAAGAAGATAAGTATAGAAAGATCCCAAAATAGCAAAAGTATCTTTAAGGGCACTTTGAGAAAGTTCAAAATTCTGTAAATTAGGCCTTTCTCCTTGACGGTGACCTGATTTAGAAACAGTAACAACAAAAGGACGCCACTCTGGATTTGGGAATCTTTCTTCTCCTTTTTCTATAAAACGAGGGAGTTTATTAACTCCAATCCAGGATTTAGGTGGTTTTTGACAGAAATGAATAAAATCTTCCATATTCTGGCGTTTTAATTCTTTTAATGATTTTTTAGCGATAAGTGTGCACCAATGAAGCAAACGCTCAATTTCACGGCGATAAGCGTTGAAAGTTCCTTGGCTACCTTTATAGCTTTTCAGAAATTCTAATGCTTTTTGGTAATCATTTCTATTTTCATTATTAGATATCTGAACATCAAGATTCGTTTTATCAATAAATTCCAAGCTATCAAAAACAGGTAAAGGTGGTTTCATGATTGATTAAATTTGTCAAATAAAATTTCGTTAAGCTTTTGATTCTCAAGATAATTTTTGCGCCCTTCTTATAAAGGTGATAATAAAAGTTATCACCTTTATTGTCAATTCATGATTATTCTTCTATTATCTTGACAATTGTATCTCCATCTACTTTTACAAAAAACGATATGACGAAACTTTCTATTATATCAACAATCGAACAGCGTCAATTTGATTCCCCGCCTGCATTTGAAGATAAAGATCGCCAGATTTATTTTTCTTTGAATAACGAAGCATCAAGAATTATTCAAACTTTACGAACGTTAACCAATCAAGTCGGTTTTATTCTGCAATTAGGTTACTTCAAATCCAATGGGAAATTTTTTACCTCTCAACAATTTCATAACTCTGACATTGAATATGTTTGTGAAACCCTAGGCGTTAATACTGAAGAAATTGACTTAAAAACTTACCAGAAAAAAATACCCTCTGATCATCAAAGTCAAATTCTAAAATTGTTACATTGGCAACCTCTTAATAAGGCCCAAGAAGAGAAGATTAAAACCCGTATTTATCAATTGGTGAAACAGCATCTTCCCCTTAAGCAAATATTCCTATCCATTATTGATTTTTGCTGGCAACGCAAAATTGAACTTCCCTCTTATAACCAGCTTTCTACTTTTATTACTCAGGCCTATAACAATTTTGAGCTGGATCTATTAAAAATCATTAATCAATCTTTATCTTCCAGCCATCAAGCTAAACTCCAGCATATGACAGGTTTAGAAAAACAAAATAAGAATAAGATGCAAAGGCCTCCCCTAACCCTTATCAAACATCTTAACCAGTCTTTGCGCCCCTCAGACATTCAAGAAAGTATCGAAGCTTTTAAACTATTCAAAGAACCTTTTCATGAGTTTAAGTCTATCTTTCAAAAACTGAATTTATCTGACCAAGCAACAGAATACTTCGCTACCTGGGTACAGAAATCTACGACATTTCAACTCACTCAATTTGCGGATAAAAACAAAGTCTATTTGTATCTGCTATGCTACGTTAAGCATCAATTTTTTTACCGGCAAGATGCATTAACAGATATTTTTCTAAAATCAGTACAAGCTGCTCTGAATTCAGCCTATAGCAAAGCCAATCAAGATGAACAATCGAACCGTTCTAGCCGGAATCAAGCTATTCGGCAGCTCTCTTCTTCTCATAAAAGTTCACGCAAACTAATTGAAGAAATTACAGCTATTATAAAAAACTCCGAACTTGCTTCAGAAGCTAAAGTTTTTCAAGTTGAAAGCTTAGTGGATGCTTATAACGCTCAAAATACATCTGCGCAGTCTCAACTTATTGAATTAGAAAATTCCCTTGATAAAATTGCCAAAAATCAAACTTTCTTTGAGGCTTTAGAATCACTTTCTTTAAAGCTACAGCGGCGAGTTTCTAACATTGTAAAGGATTTAGAATTTAACCCTCAAACTTCTGATCCCCATATCCTTGCTGCCATCAATTATTTTATCTCTTGTGATGGTGAATTAGGCAGTGATGCCCCTTGTGATTTTTTTAAAACAGATGAAAAAGAACATTGCTATAACCAAGAAAAACTGAAGGTTTCTCTGTATAAAATTCTTTTATTTATACATATGGCTGAAGCTATTAAAGCGGGTCGTCTTAATCTTCTTTACTCTTATCGTTACAAAGCTATCCAAGATTATCTTATTAACGAAGAAACTTGGAAATCTCAACGTCAATCCTTACTACAAAGTGCTGGTCTTGATCAGTTTGAAAATTTTAAAGAAACCATGGATAAACTAAAAGAACAATTGGATTCCAAATACCAACATGTTAATGAACGATTTCTCAAAGGAGAGAATAATTTGTTAACAGTAGATGAAAACCATAGGGCCAAGATATCAACACCCAAAATAGAAAGTAGTGAAGAAGAATATGCATCTTCCTTACTATGCCAGGCAGGGTTTGTTCCTATTTTACGCGTATTAACAGACATTGAACAAATAACCCAATTTACGGGATCCTTTAAGCATTTTAGTGTGAAGCATAAGAAGATGAAACCTAATCCAGAAACTGTATTCGCAGGGATTCTTGGTAAGGGTTGTAATATTGGTCTAAACAGGCTTGCTCATATTTCTATAGGCATTAATGAAGAGGCTTTGAAAAACATGGTCAATTGGCACTTTAACCTTAAAAACGTTCAGTCAGCCAACAATAAAATCATCCGCTTGATTGATAAGCTTTTCCTCAGTAGTGCTTTTCGATATAATTTAGAAGAGCTTCATACATCCAGTGATGGCCGTAAAGTTAACGTTGCTGTAGACTCTTTAATTGCTAGTTATTCATACAAATACTTTGGCAAAGGAAAAGGGGTTACTATTTACCTCTTCCTGGATGAAAGGCAACTGCTCTTCCATTCAACTGTTATCAGTTCTTCTGAACGTGAAGCGGCTTATGTTATTGATGGGCTGTTACAAAATGAGGTCATTAAAAGCAATATTCATTCAACAGATACACATGGTTTTACCGAAACCGTTTTTGCTGCTACCCATTTTATAGGAACAGCCTTTGCTCCCCGTTTAAAAAACATCAGTGATCAAAAAATCTACGCTTTTTCTGATAAAAAGACCTATGAAGCACGAGACTATAAAGTCCTTCCCAGTCGAATTCTTAACTTAAAATTAATAGAACAATGTTGGGATGATATCTTACGTTTTATGGTAACTCTCAAACTTAAACATACCTCTGCATCTCAGCTTTTTAAACGTTTAAGCTCTTATGCTAAAGACCACCCTCTTTATAAAGCTCTTAAGGAGTTTGGGCGAATTATTAAATCGATATTCATTTTAACCTACTTTGATAATCTAGAGCTTCGACAAAGAATTGAAAAACAGCTTAATAAAGTTGAACTAACCAATAAATTTTCTAAAGCCGTTTTCTTCGCCAATAATCAAGAATTTAAACAAGGAGAAAAAGAAGAGCAAGAAATTGCCGCAGCCTGTAAAGTGCTTATTCAAAATGCTATTATCTTATGGAACTATTTGTATTTATCTCAGTTGCTTACTAGTAATGCTAGTTTGGAAGAGAGAAAACAAATGATTGCTGCTTTACAACGGGGCTCGATTATTGTTTGGCAGCATATTAATATGCAGGGAGAATATGACTTCACAAAGCACGCTGCTAACCAAAACTCTTTCGATATGAAGAAAATTATGGGATTAAATATGACTTAATAGTCTTTCTATTGATATTTTAAAATGTGTTGATATTAAGCTCAAAGAACAAAATTCTCAGTTAAAAACAATTCAGTCGCCTCAAATTAAGACCTACGAAACTTTTGACCCGCTTATGTAGTTGGAGCCAGGATTATGAAGATCGGCGTCGCAGACAGTCAGAAGGCATAGCCAAAGCTAAAATGGATGCCAAATATAAAGGGCGCACTGCTAACACTAAACGAAATGATAATATTGCTGCACTTTTGAA
>JAIEMR010000199.1 GCA_019751935.1 Alphaproteobacteria bacterium | reverse complement strand
CGTTAAGGCTGGTCTTTAAAGTACGCCAAACACATCCTCTTCCTCAGCAGATTGATATGCCACCCCAGGCGTGGGAAATCCCATACAACGAACTGGCAAAAGAGTGTGCTTTGATGTTGAGCTTAGATGAGGCTTTTAGGGAAGTTGTAAAAATCTATTCTCACATTCAAGCTGGTCCTTCGTAAGTGACAACCGCCTGTCTTTTTGAATTTGAAACGCCTTTGGATTCTTGAACGGAGAGTATGAGTGGATTTTTTCTCTGTATGATGATCAGTTTTGTAGTTTTGTAAGCACCTTCTGCAAAACTACAAAGCTCCTGAGTATGTGTAGGTTAATCATAAATTTCTAAAGGCAGTTTTTCGTCTCTTCAGGTTCTTCAGCAAGGCAGTTTTGTAGTTTTGTATTTCCTGTAGGGTTTGTAAAACTACAAAACTGTTTGTAGACGAGAGAGTTTTTGAAGGGTTTCTTCTCAGCAATCCAATAACGGCCTATTCCTTGTTGCAAGAGGGCAAGGGCTCTTCGTTGTTTAAGACCCAAGCGGCTATCAAGGATCGGCAACAAGTCTTTTTGGATGATTCCTTCTAGGGGGATCAGTTTTTGAATTTGCGCAAGAGTGAAATCGCCAGGGTCATCGGCTGCAACAAAAAGATGACTCTCTTTGTCAAAGCGAAGGAAGTGTTTAAAAGGCTGAAAGCGAGTCTTATCCTTGGTGCCAAAACGAAAGGTCCGATCGGAGTTTTCCATATGGTCTTCGTCAACTTCTTGATCATCTTCCGGTCCTTTCACAGGATATAGTCCCATCACATGATCTACTAAATCAAAAATGGCAGTCGACCCTTTGTAAGTGCTATCCGATCCCTTCCTGGTATGGTGCAAAAGAATAACCGTTGCGCCCTGGTCTCGCAATTGACGTAGAGTTTGCATCACAAGGGCCATCGATCTGGATTCATTCTCATCACCAGTCTGTGCACTCCGCAGGGTGTCAAAAATCAGCAGGGCGTTTGGATGACTTTTTAACAAGTTGACGTAGGCTTGAGGATCTCTGTCGAGTTGTGCAGGTGAATCGGCGGCTGTCCAAAATAAAACCTGTTCTCCGCCCACTTTTTTTAAACGGTCTACAAGGATAGCAAGAGAGTTTTCATAGTCTATATAGATCACAGGTGTCTTTTCAGCAGGGATGCCTAGAAAACTACCTCCTGAAGCAATCGCATCACATATTTGCAACGCTAGGGTGGTTTTCCCAATTCCTCCACGGCCGAAAAGAAGAGAAACAGCTCCTTTAGGTATGATGCCTTCGATAAGCCACTCCATCTTGATGTCTAGGTTGCGAATTTCCGCACCGGTTCTAAGTTTAGGTGTTTGCTTGTGCTCTTTTGCTGGCTTTGGTTGCTCTTGTTGGGGTTGGATCTGATCCAATCTGAGCTTTAAAGCTTCAAGTCCCTGAAGCAGATGCAGATCATTGAAGTCTGTCGGTCGTGTTTCATGATATTGTGGGTCAAATTCGGGGCAAATGCATGGAGCGCCAATGGCCTGGGCCGCTTCTTTTGCTTTAGTTAAACCTGGGTTTTGATCGGTAAAAGCATCATTGTCTGCTGCTATCACAAGTCGAGAATCAGGTTTGCTAGCTTTCAGTGCTTGGGCAACAGGAAGTAGATTTCCCGCCATAAAAGAAATATAGACAGTGGCTCCTGTGGCCTGGTGGATGCTGGCTGCTGTTGCATATCCTTCTGCAAGATAAATGATGTCCTCTTTTCCGGAGATCCAATAGCAGTGACCACGTACAACCCCGCCTGGGAGGAAGTGCTTGTTCTTTTCGGTGCTGGTCGATATCAGCTGCAAAGAGTGGAGCTCTTTCTTTAAGTCAAAAACAGGGATGAGGAGATTTCCCTGTTCATCAACTTTCAAGCCATAAGATTTAACCCCTTTTTTCTTGAGGTAAGGGTGGTCATCGGTTGCTGATTTTGCTTGCACCCAGATTTCTATGGCTCTTTTGGCTGCATTGCTGGCTTTTTCCTTTCGAGCCAGCTCGATCTCTCTCTTTGAAGCTTCGATTTTACGCCTATTCTCTAGCCATAAATCGCGATTATTTAATTCTGCTTCGGACTGGTTTGTCCATATTTGGTAAACATCTGATCGCCAACAGCCGAAGAACCCGCCTATGAAATCATTCCCATTATTGAACAAGCAATAGTAGCCTGCTTTATCATGACGGTTTCCATTGCTGGAAAAACGTTGGATGTTGCCATCTATTTTAATGCACTCAGGAGATGTTAGCCCTGCTGCCTGCACTGCCTCAATGAATTTTTGCATGTTCTGTCCCTTTTGTATTTTGTCTCAGCCATTCGACGAGAGAAGCGACGGGATAGCAGATGCGTCGTCCGATGAAAAAACGGCCTGTGGGTCCGTTGCCTTTGGAGTCGGCATTAGCTAAGGTTTTGGGACTGATCCCTCCACCGGTGAATTGTTTGGCTTCTGCCCGAGCGACGACGGAGGATGGCCAACGTGCGGCCATCTCGCTAAAAACGTCGGTTTTTATAACTTCGTTGTTCATGTATTGCACCTTTGTAACAATTGTTTGCATGTTCCCCATGTATCTTGCAGATAGCTAAGGAATCATTGGTGCTGATCATAAAAGAATAAAAAAGAGAAAAGCGCGGGGAACAAAGGGGCACCTTATTTTCCCGCACGCGTTTAAGAGGGAGACTTAGCGGAATTCTTTATAGTTTTTCCAAATGGACTTAACGGCGTCGTAAGAGATCATATCGCCTAATTTTGCCAAAGCTTCGACGACAACATGGCAAGCAGAGTTGTTTTCGCTCTCATTAGAATTTTTGGTCAGCGGTTTGAAGCCGCATTCATTTAGCGTATAGATAGCGTCAGCAACGCATTGATCTCGGTAGAGGTTCTCAGTTCTGTAGCGTCCTTGTTTTTTTGGCCGCTCGCCTCCTCTGAGAACTTCAATGGTAAATTGACGTAACTCAACTGGTAAAGGGTCCCCTTGTTCAAGGATCTTTGCTATCAGCTCTTTTGTTGCATCCCATGCAATCGGGTCATTTTTAGCGAGGTCTACCAGATTTGAGGCGCGTTTTCCGGTAAATCGGATTTTTACGAAGGGGCTTTCCTTTCCACATAGAGCTTTGATTAGCCATTCCAGATTGATGCCAAGAGGCAGTGGCTTATAGATGCGGCCTTTTTCTGTGGTCACTTCGATGCCAGTCCTGAGTATGAGGACCATTTTGTAACGTTCCATCCCGTAGGGTTGATAGAGCTCAGTCTGAAGTTTTTTAGAAATCAGCCTTTTGGCTTGCTCATAGTTCATCAAAGACTCCTATTGCGCATTGACTTCTTCAGCTTTCTCTATAGGAACAATCTTTGATTCTTCTCCTGAAAGGGTACGGGCGAGTCCTTTCATGGCATGGCGTCTTGCGCTTTCATTGCCTTTGACATAGCGAAAAACCATGGAAGGGGTTTTCCAACCAAAGATCAGCTGCATATCTTTGACATCAGTGTGATTGCGAGCTGCGAATGTCGCCGCAGTGTGTCTTAGAGAATGGAACGTGATGCGGTCACGAGGGCCTCGGTCTTTATTGAGTCCCAGCTTATCTACCGCTGTCTTAAAAGCGCTGGGAGGTTCGTTTAAAGGGAATCCGTCTTGTTTTGTGAAGACAGTTTCACCTGTTCTTCCTGGGATTCGACGTTTGAGCAAGGCTGTTAGTTCAGATTCTAGATGAACTTCTCGCGAATCCCTATTTTTTGTGTCCGTAAAGAGAGCTATATTTCGATCTAAATCAACATGCTCCCATTTGAGGCGGGCAGCTTCTGAAAAACGGCAGCCAGTGTAGGCACAGAATAGAGTGATATCATAAGCTGCTGGGTCTGATGCTGCAAGATATTGGAGAATGTTTTTTAACTCCTCAGGAGAAAGGATACGTAATCGAGTATTATTCACTTGCTTGACTGGCACGGCTGTTGCGGGGTTATCCCCAATTTTAACCAGCTTTCGCTTGGCTGCATGTTTCCAGATACGAAAGAATGTTCCTACGGCGTATTGCTGAGTCCGAGGTGTCAGTTCATCGGTTCGCATTTGATCAACCATCCGTTCTACGTCCACAGATGTAATAGAAGTTAATGCCTTGCCTCCCATGGCCGGCCGGATGCGGTTTTTAAAATGAGAGACTTCTTTTTTCCACGATGTGGGTTTAATACGAGCCTTGAGGACGTGCTGATAATCTTGATCCCAAAATTCAGCCAAGGTCAAACTTTCGGCTTTAAGAATGGCTTGAGCTTTTTCTTTGAGAGCTCGTTTCTCTCTCAATGTCCTAGGACCAGTTCCTAAACTTTGGTTTTTCTGTAGCTCGGCTAAGACAGCAGCCGCGCGCTTCTCCGTCCAATTGACCCGTTTTTTCTCACCATTTACTTCTTCTTCCCAAGATTCACTTGCCCAACCAAGGGCTTCTTGCACCATTTTTCCATTGAGCTTGTAGAAGATCGTGTAATAGCGGTCTGGCAGCAAGCCGTGTTTCCTGACAGCGTGTTCGCGGTAGCGCACACCTTGAAATTTTGATTTTATCCAGCCCATTGAAAACTCCTGTGGCTAAAAGTTGTCCAACTCCTGTCCAACCAAAATGCGATGACGCAAAGGGTGGACAAGGGAATCTTTGAGAAACCAGATTACCTCGTAGATATCGCGAAGTCAACAGTTTAATGATGGATTAGGAAAGTTAGGGAATCGATTTAAAAGGGACTTAAAATCTCCTGCCAGCAATGGCGTGTAGATTCGACTCCTGTTCCGAGTATGCCAAACCGCAAGAAGGTGGATCCTTGCAGAA
>JAIEMR010000037.1 GCA_019751935.1 Alphaproteobacteria bacterium | reverse complement strand
GTGATTGTTATATTAAAGAAACAAGCTTATTACCCAGTGTGCTGCTTGCAAATAAGGCTATATCATGTAACGCATTGGAGGCCATTTTAATCAAGGATGGCAATGTTACCGAAGGCTCTGTTAGTAATGTTTTTATAGTAAAAAATAATGAAATTTTCACGCCAGCTTTAGGCCCAAATATTTTAGGTGGAATTACCCGAGCCGTTACGCTAACTGTGGCAAGGAGTCTCAATATCCCCTGTCACGAACAAGCAATTCCAGAGAAAATGTTACGTGATGCGGATGAAGTTTGGATAACGGCTTCAAGCCGGGAAATTTGTCCAATTATCCAGCTGGATGAAAAACCTGTTGGTGATGGAAAAATGGGCCCTGTTGCTAAGAAGGTGATTGAGGCTTATGAGGATTATAAAGTGGCTTCAAGAGAGTAGGTTTATAACTTCATTGACAAATTCATCATATAGACATATGATAATCGTAACAATATTCATAAAAAGGCTCGAAACCTATGCCAAAAGGTGGTTTTCGTGTTGGTGCTGGCCGTAAACAATTAAGCGGCCCTTATAAAGAGGAAACGAAACCTGTTCGTTTACCCTTAAGTATGATTCCGGCAGTAAAAGAATTTCTAAGGGTATCTCTTGAGGTTTCTGCTGCAGAAATTTCTAAGGTTACAGGCCATGATAGCACGATCTATAATTTATGGTCATCTTTAACGGAATCATCTAACGATTGGGCCTTGCCGCTTTACGCCAGCGCTGTGTCGGCCGGTTTTCCATCGCCTGCGGATGATTATATTGAAACGGCTTTGGATTTAAATACCCATCTTATCAAACATCCAAGCGCGACTTTCTTTGTGAGGGTCAGCGGGGAATCCATGATCAATGCTGGTATTTATGATCAAGATGTTTTGATTGTGGATCGTTCTCTAACCCCCAAACAAAGCGATATTGTGATTGCGGTTTTGGATGGGGAATTAACTGTGAAACGTCTGCATTTAGAAAAAGAATCCGTGACTCTTTTGCCGGAGAATCCTGATTATCCCCCAATACCGATTACTAAATCGATGGCGTTTACAATTTGGGGTGTGGTGACAACTGTTATTCATTCTGTGCGCTAGCTAGATGTTTGCGCTGATTGATTGCCACAATTTTTTTGTTTCGTGTGAGCGCGTCTTTCGTCCAGATCTAGAAAACAAACCTGTGATGGTTCTATCAAGTAACGATGGTTGTGTTATTGCGCGTTCAAATGAGGTAAAGAATTTAGGAATTCCTATGGGAGTCCCTGTGTTTAAAATCCGTCATTTGATCAAGGAACACAACATCCAGCTTTTTTCATCCAACTTTCTTTTGTATGGAAACTTGTCAACTAGGGTGATGAGTGTCCTTCAAACCTTTGTTCCAAATATGGAAATTTATTCCGTCGATGAGGCCTTTTTGGATTGCCGGGGTTTAAAAGAGGATCTTGAAAATTTTAGTGGGCGCATTCAATCAACCGTTAAGCAATGGACAGGCATTCCTGTTGGCGTTGGAATTGCGCCCACCAAAACCTTGGCTAAGGTTGCAACCTATTTTGTTAAGAAAAGAAAATTCGATACCTGTGTTCTGCGCAGCTCAAACGATATTGAGGACGCTCTTTCACAAACTCCTATTGAAGAGGTATGGGGAGTAGGGCGTAAAGGATCACAAAAACTAAAAACTTTGGGGATCTATACAGCGCTTGATTTAAAACGCGTTGATCCCAGATGGATGAGGAAAACGTTTTCCGTAACAGGTGAGCGGCTCGTCAGAGAGCTTCAGGGAGTTTCTTGTTTACCCCTAGAGGCAGAGGGCGAAGATAAGAAGTCATTGCAGGTAACGCGCAGTTTTGGAAGGCCCATTACCCAGTTTTCAGAATTAAAAGAAGCAGTTTTGACCTATACCTGCCGTTTAGCTGAGAAGCTCAGGCAAAATCAACAAAAGGCACAAATGCTGTCCCTTTATATTCGCACTAGTTTTTTTAAAGAGGATTATTTGTGTCGCTCCGGCGTGATCAGTTTGGGGCAAGGCGCGAATGATACGCCAAGCCTCGTTAAAGCCGCAGCGCAAATTTTGGAAAAGATTTTTGTACCCAACTGCCCTTATCAAAAAGCCGGCCTTACGGCAATTGACTTGACCTCTCGAAATTCGGTGGGGATGGGTAAGCCTTTGCAATCAAGCCTTTTTGAAAAAGGGGGAGAGTTTGCACAAAGGGCTCAGACCAAAAAGAATGAACAGCTGAGTGATGCTTTGGACGTTATTCATCGGCGCTTTGGCAGTCAAAGCCTGGTCATTGGTGGGTGCGGCTTAACGTCAGATTGGAAAGTGCAATGCAACATGCGCTCCCCTGCCTATACCACCAATTGGAATGAGTTGCTGTGTGTTGGGGGGGATAATATAGCCAGAGTCAGTATAAAATGATAATAACTCCCGTCATCACGAGTCGCCGCTAGGCGACGTGGTGATCCAGTGTATTTTCTAGATTGCCACGGAACGATGTTCCTCGCAATGACGAGGTGTGTCATGGCGAGTGGGGACGACGCAGCCATCCAGAAAACAGATAGCCTTATTTTTAATTTTATGGAAATGACGAATGTATTCATTAATTTCTTATGATTTTTTTACTCATCAAAATTAAATGTTACTTGTTTATTGATATCTATCCCACATTCTAAATAAATAATTAATGAAAATAATTTGTTATAATTAACAATATAAAAATCTACATATCTATAACCAGATCTAGGTGGATATATTGTTAAGAAATATTGAAATTGTGGAAATTTCTTCACTATTTCTTCCCACTTATTTTCTTTTTCTTTTGTATGATATCCGTGGTCAAGATTTTCTTGTTTACCTGCTTGCTTAAACTCTTCAAGTGCTATCTTAAGTTCCTTTATAAGAAGAATTTTATCTTCTTCTTGTTGAGCTTTTCCCAATATTTTTCTTTTATAAATAAAAGGATAAATACAAAAAGTTATCAAAGCAATCATCGCCCATGTTTTTTCTATCCAAGAAATAATACAAAACCAATTCCAAATATATTCAAGATTTTTAATAACGGCAGCCCCAGAAAGAGAAGGAAGAATCCAATCCATGATTAATCCTTTTGATCTTTCTTTAATGATTTTGAACAACATTCTTGTAACTAAAATTTTAATTTTTTATGAGCCATATTTATATTTTTCCTTATATTTTGTCGAGGAATTAAGAATATATATTCTTTTAGATAAAAATTGATATATCCTAAAAATATATCTAGATGCGTCTAGCATGATTCCTATAACAATACCCCCCAAAGACAAACCAAAGTATTGTAGAGTTTCTGTTTTTAGCATAAACTCGCCACTATAATGCAGAAAACACATGAAAACACATCCACTATACCCGAAGGATTTCAAGAAACCGGCAGAAGAACGAGGGAAGAGGAGCAGAGTGTATATAAATACATGAGCACCGAAGATCCCGAAGATCGACGCACCGGTTTTTTGAAAGACAAAGGGAACAATCAGGTGATCACCTTTGGTTGTCGTCTTAATACTTATGAATCTGAGGTCATCAAGGACCTTTCAGGGCAAGCTGGGCTTGAAGGTGCTATTATCATTAATACTTGCGCGGTTACAGCTGAGGCTGAAAGGCAAGCACGCCAGGCTATACGTCGCTTAAGGCGCGAGAATCCCGATGCTGAAATTATCGTAACGGGATGTGGGGCCCAGATTAATCCAAAGCAATATTCTGATATGCCAGAGGTTAACAGCGTTATTGGTAATGATGAGAAAATGAAGCTTGCCACATACCAATCCATCAAAGGGCATGACGCTGAGCGCGTTCTGGTTAATGACATTATGTCCGTTACAGAAACGGCTGGGCATTTGGTTTCAGGTTTTGAAGGCAAAGCAAGGGCTTTTGTACAAGTTCAAAACGGCTGTGATCACAGGTGCACCTTTTGCACCATTCCCTATGGCCGCGGAAATTCTCGAAGTGTGGCGCTTGGGGAAATTGTTGATCAAATCAGGCAACTTGTCCTTGGCGGCTATCAAGAGGTTGTCTTAACCGGCGTTGATATCACATCCTACGGCGGTGATTTGCCTGGAAACCCAACCTTAGGGCAAACAATAAAGCGTTTGTTGGCTTTGGTGCCTGATTTAAAGCGCCTTCGGTTATCATCCCTTGATCCTGTCGAAATTGACGAGGATTTGTGGAGACTGATTGCGGAGGAAGAGCGCCTCATGCCGCATCTGCATGTAAGCCTGCAAGCGGGCGATGATATGATTTTAAAGCGAATGAAACGCCGCCATTTGCGAAATGACGTTATCGAGTTCTGCAAAAAGGCGCGTGAATATCGTCCGGACATTGTTTTTGGAGCGGACCTTATTGCCGGTTTTCCAACAGAAACTGATGAGATGTTCGAAAACACTTATAGAATTGTTGAAGAGTGCGATCTGACTTTTTTGCACATATTTCCTTATTCAGCGCGTGAGAATACGCCGGCAAGCCGAATGCCTCAGGTACCAAAAGCCATTATAAAAGAAAGGGCAGCTCGCCTTCGTCAAGCAGGCGCTATTGGCCTTAATCGTTTTTATGATAAGTGGATGGATAAGCAAACAACCGTGCTCGTTGAATCAGTCAATGATATGATGCTGTGTGGTAAAACCGATCATTTTGCTCCCGTTCGCATCCAAAATCCCTCTAAGAGCTTTGCAGTTGGGTCCCTAATTGAGGTACACTTAACGGGCAAAGAAAAAGATGAATTAACGGGAGTTTTGGTTTGAGTCAAAAAAGTTTATGGGGACGCCTAAAGACAGGACTTCGAAAAACATCGG
>JAIEMR010000041.1 GCA_019751935.1 Alphaproteobacteria bacterium | reverse complement strand
TTCCATAGATTTTCATAGCCAGAAATTCAAATGGGGCAAGGCTTCTCTTCACAATAAGATATCAGCAATTTATTTTGATCCTGTTAATAATCGCACACTGGCTGTCAGCTCCGATGTATCAGGTATGCCTGTTATAGCGATGTTTGATCAAGGGTCGGGAGCTCTCTTATGGGAATACACCTACTCGATTGACACTGTTTTCACTGCTATTGATGCAATCTCGTTTAGCCCCAACATGCCTAACATGAAAACATATATTATAGCAGGGCAGACAAGTGATCAGAAGGTAGCTTTTTGTGGATTGAATAGGGAAGGTTCTGTTGCACTTTCTAGCATCACATCATCCCCCTCTTCGCCATCCATTGAAGTGAATACAGTCTCTTCCTTAGCGGTAGATCCAAATTTGAGAAACTTCTTTTTTGGAGGATCTGTGCTTCAAACTGTTACAAAACAAATAAAAGCAATGATTTTATCTCTAGATTTTCAATCATCGTATGTATTTATGGGAGGGGGTGAGAGTCAAATTAAAAAGATGTTTATCAATAATGGTATTTTATATGGGATGGGGGATATGACAGGCCTAGTTTCACCCACCAATAAATCGACGTCAATGCTGGTTAAAATGAATACACGTACAAGTACATTTCAGGATGCAGCCTTGATTCACAGTATTTATTCGGAAGATATTTTTAGTCACGCGTTATTAATGCAATCGCTCACCAACCAGTTGGAACTTGTCGTTGGTGTTGGTAATCAAACGGCCATTATATCGGTGAATCAGGATACGTTTGCTCCTAACAATCTCCCTTTGGGCCTTAGCTGGAAAAACAATATTTTGCCAAGCTTAAAGGTAAGTTCCTATTCTATGTTATTTGATTATCCACATCTTTCAGCAAATCCTACTGATGTGTGGGCCAATTCCAGGGGCATTACTGATTATACTTCTACTGAGGTGATCTATACGCACCCCACATCCGCACCCACAGAGCAACCGACTGAGGCTCCTGTTGAAGCACCATCATCAACGCCGACTCAGATGCCAAGTGAGGTCACTTCTTCTCCAACAGTTGATCAACCAACCAACAGTCCTACACCATCGCAGAAACCCAATCAAAACCCTGCAGTAAAACCTTCTAAGGCACCGACAAAGGCTCCAATAAAAACCCCAACCAAGGCTCCAACAAAGGCACCGACAAAAGAGCCGACTAAGCCCCCAACAAAAGATCCCTCTCAGGCGCCGACAAAAGACCCAACAAAAGATCCCTCTCAGGCGCCGACAAAAGACCCAACGAAAGCACCAACCAAGGCACCAACGAAGGCTCCTACTAACGCACCTACGAAAAAACCTTCTGCGGCACCAAGAGAGAAACCTTCTAAGACACCTGATATCACGTTCAACAGATTCAACACAGATTGGATCATAGGGGGCAGTTGTCTTGTAGGAGGGGCAGCGGCTCTATATGCACTTTATAAATGCAATCAGGATTTTATTGATTCTAAACTAAGTGCCTTTGTATCGTCTTTCTTTAGAAGAGATAGAGTTGCCCCAGCCCCAGATCCAGAGAGAATAGCGGAACGCATAATAGCTGAGCTTGAACAGCCTTCGTTATCCGACGATGATAGTTTGGGATCTTTAGCTCATACTTCTTACAACTCATCAAATCCTGATAGAGAAGAAAAAAGCGAAGAGAAAAGTATAGAAAATGATATTGAAGAACAGAATTCGTTATCTAGTCTGGATTTAAGCATTAACAGCAATAATTCTAATTATTCAGTGACTACTTCTTACGTGGGCTATTTACTTAATAAATTTTCTTCATATCAAGAAGAGAGTTTTTACTCTGAATTCCGAGAGGAATTGAGCTCACAGTCTAGCCAAGAGTAAGAAATTTCATAATCCATGTTTTGCTCTCTCCTGGGGAAATAAGCCTAATTTTTTTCATTAAATCAGGTAATGCATAACGAAAATTATATTGAGTTTGCATATGATTAGCAGCCTCTTCTAAATCTTCCTTGGTTTTTGTAGGACCCTGATAACATATAAATACAATATTGAAACCATCCTCAGTGATTGTGGCCGTTACATTTTGAAAATTTTTGAACATGTCTTCTACGATCACCCTGGAAATTTCTGGAACATAAGCATTCCAAACAAATACGCCTCCTTCATCCAGGTGCTCTTTGAGCTTTTTAAAAAAATCTTTATATTTTTCAGCTGTTAGTGGCTTATCAGCATAAACATCACAATAAATTAAATCATAAGAACCCTTCACGTTTTCAATATATTTAAATGCATCTTCACAAATGAATTTATTTATACGAGCATCAAATTTTCGGAACTTTTCTATAATTTCAAACATTACAGGATTTATATCAACTGCATCTATATAAGTAGTTGAAAAATAGTTATTCATATAGGTTAAGAATGATCCGCCACCAAGCCCTAAGAGCAAAACCTTTTGCAGGCTTTTAGTAAAACAAAAGCCTGCTGTTGCAAATATTTCATACTGTAAATAACTTAGATCAGTTGCATCATCTGGAAGAATAGATGAGTGGATGGTATTGTAATTTTTGCCCATATAAATATCTAGCGCCCCTGAATCAGGGTCTCTTACCACTTCAATTAGGCCATAGGGAGACTCTTTTGAATATAATATGGTAGGTGTCGTTTTCTCAGCACCATAAGCCACACCTACAAACAGAAAACAAAAAAGTAATCCCAACTTGAAAAACATAAATATTGCTACTCTTAAAATATTGATTCTGATCCATATATGATAGCCATACGCCTTAAAGCATTTCAAGAAGGCTACTTCGGAATGTAAATGCTGCTTTTAACAACAACAATCCTTGACAAACTTCTGTTAACTCACCTATTATCCATTTAAGTAAGTAACTAGGGAAATTTGTTATGAAGATCGCCAATTCATTAAAAACTTTAAGAAATCGCCATAAGGCTTGCAAAATCGTTCGTCGTAAAAGGCGCTTGTATGTTATTAACAAGCAAAATCCGCGCTTTAAGGCCCGCCAAGGTTAATCGAGGTTTTTGATAAAATACTTAAAGAGGCTTTATAGCCTCTTTTTTTATGTATATACCCTTCATGTTTCAAATTCCGGGTTCGTTGTTTTTCGGGAGCTTCGGTGCTTTACGGTTAAGTCTGCTTAGCTTTTTAAACACTTTGGGTATAGAATTTATTCAACAAGCTCACTAATTCTTCCATCTCATGAGTTTGTCCTATCGTAATCCGCAAATAAGTTGGCAAATTATATGCTCCCATTGGGCGCACAATGATGCCATTTTTCCCTAAAAATTGATAAACATCACTAACTTTGTCACTAAAATTGACCATGCTAAAGTTTGCATAGCAAGGAATGAAAGAAAGTCCTAATTTTTCTATTTCCCTTTCAAACCATGGACGCCAAATAGCATTATGATCCATGGCCTTTTTAACCCATGCTTGATCTTTTAAGGCCTCTATTCCAGCGCTTTGCGTTAAAGAAGTCACATTAAAAGGCGGACGAATACGGTTCACGGGATCCAAAATCGTTGGATTCGCATAAATCCATCCAAGCCTAAGTCCTGCAAGAGCATATGCTTTTGAGAAAGTGCGCGCCATAACAACATTAGAAAATTCTGAAACCAATTCAATCCCAGAGGTATACCCCTCCACCCCTTCTAAATACTCCGCATAAGCAGCATCTAAAACAATCAATACTGTTGATGGAATCTTTTGTACCAATTTTAACAAATCATCTTTATGCAGAAAATTCCCAACAGGATTTCCTGGATGATCAAGGTAGATGATTTTGGTTTGAGGCGTTATCTTTTGTAAAATAGCTTCTGGGCTCAGCTTAAAATTTTCACGTGGCACCACAACGGGTTTTGCCCCGACGGCTAAAGTCGCAATTTGATAGAGCCCAAAGGCACTCTCCGCAAAAATAATTTCATCCCCCTCGCTCGCATAGGTGCGCGCCAAAAGATGAAGTGTATCTTCAGATCCATTTCCACATAAAACCCAACTGGGATCTATATTATAAAAGTTGGAAATTTCTTGTCTTAGCACAGTTGCATTGCTATTGGGGTAAAAATGAATTTTATTTATCTCTGCACTTAAAACATCTTTTACAAAAGGACTGGGACCAAAAGGATTTTCGTTAGAAGAAAGGCCTATACATCTTGTAAATCCTGGTGGGATGACGTCACCGCCTACATAAGGGGAAATATTTAAAATACTAGAACGTGGAGAAGGAAAAGACGACATGATTTTCTGTATGCAATTAAATTTTTTGTTGTTATTTGGTAAGTGTAACAGTTATTTTCTAAAATTTCCTTAAAGTTCTCCCAAAAAAATAGAGTTTAAGCCAATACAGTAGGAATTTTTTTAGCAAATTTCTCTATATTTTAACCTTTTATTAACTGCAAATTATTAACATTAAATTCATATAGAAATATATTTAAAGCATAAAAAACGATGAGAATATTAATAACGATTCTATTTGTTACACTACTATATGTTACTGCGAATGCGGCGACCCCAGTCCCCAATGATGACAGGTTAAACAATCAGCGCCTCGATATAACTAAAAATATAGATATATATGGATATGTTCGTGAGGGAACAACAAGCTCTACCATTAATAAATTTACTTTTACTCCTCAGGTAATTGTTAATGTACTGGATCCAAGGTTTGACCCAAATAAAATGTCTTCCACAAACTCAAGAGACTCTACTAAAAATATCAAAAAGTTTGTGCAGCAAATTGTGATAAAAACTCTTTTTACAACTAAAAAGATAATCAATTTCCAAACATTTAATTGAAAACTAACCTTAGGTGACGAATTTCCTCCATAGTAG
>JAIEMR010000088.1 GCA_019751935.1 Alphaproteobacteria bacterium | reverse complement strand
AGTTTGAAATGTTGGCCGCTCAGTCTGATTTGGCTAAAGCCGAAGCGGATGTATGGCCTCGTATTACTTTGAGTGCATTTTTTGGGGTACGAGATACATCGGATGGTGTTCTTTCTGCTTCCAATCCCATCTGGTCATTGGCTTCAAATATTATATCTCCTGTATTAAATTTTGAACGTTTAAATGGAGCGATTGATGTTGCTAATGCCAGAGAAACACAATCAATTCTTATTTATAAGAAGGTAGTACTTACTGCAATCACAGAGGCAAAAACGGCACTTAGTGATTATTTGAATAGTATTAATGCACTTAACCAGCAAGAACAGGCATTAATTCATCGAAAAATGACTGTAACGCTTGTTAATAATCGTTTTGAACGTGGGCTTACGGACATGATTGATCTCACAACTGCTCAAAGTGAACTCGACCAAGCAACTCTTTTAATGGTGGAATCTAGAGCTTCTAGCGCTATAGCTTATATTCGCTTACAAAAGGCTTTAGGTAAGACATTATATAATACCAAAACAATACATCTTCAAAGTTAGCAAATTAGACGTACTAACCGAGAGGAGCTCTGAACGGAGAGGGCCTGTCGGACATTCTATTCTGCTAGGTTGAATGATTCCAGCCCGAGCAGTTCAGTATTGAGACTAAGCAAACGGCGTTCTTTGAGATTTTCTTCCCTGTTAACAAAATAGTTTTTGCACATTGAGTTGAAAGACTTCTCGTTATCGATGATTTTTATATGACGGCAAATCTCGATGCCTGAGTTTTTTAAGACGAGCGATTTATTTTTTCTCTCTTGCTTTTATATAGTTGGCAGCTCTAAAAACTCTGTATTTTTACTTTTTGTCCATCTAGAATTTGTTCTGTGCCCGGAATTAGAATGACCTTGAGTTACAAATCACTCGCCTTTTTACCTGAATTTTGAGACATGCTTCATAAATTAATCGCCATAAGTTGCGGGGAATATAACTCAAAGGAGATTTAAAAAGATAATTGTTATGTTGTTTCTTTTTCCACAATAATATCATCACAGACAGAACAGCTGAACGCATTGCAAGCTAATGATTTAGTAGGTGTAACAAAAAGGATGCCTCTTTGAAGAAAGGATTTAGCCAAATAGCCTCGGGTAGCTTTTAAATCTGACTGATTAATTGCTAAAACAGCAACATCTGGCAAGGAAGGAGAGTCTGACTCAACATTCGTAAAAGAAAGCCAGGTCAGTCTTGCAAAATCGTTAAGAGTTCTCGTGGGAACGTTTGAAGAATTAAGAGATTCTTCGAAGGCAGTAAACATAGCGCCTGTAAAAACACGTGATAAAGAATGAACTTCACATGCATTTTGCTCTCTTAAAAGAAGACCTATGGTTAAGGTATTTCTTGCATCTCTTATGCATTCTCCAATATCACTTGCAAGGCATAGGGCAGGGGAGTCCTTTGACGGAGAAGCAATCTTATTACAAGCTCTAACAAAAATAGATGTTAAGTCCCCAAAGGATTCATTAAGAGCTCCTGTTTGCGGACGTTTGCTAGTTGTAATATCAGGTCTTTTTGAATGAAGGAGCCAGTGCCCGGTTTCGTGCGTTACAATATCTAAAGAGTGGCACGTATAACGTAATCCTTTTCGAGTAGGGTATACATGAAAATTAAGACTGTTATCGTTTGGATCAAAATGCGCATTTAGCCCATCAGCTTCTAAATAAGGGTAAATGGTTACGGGCTCCAGTTTTCTTAAAGAAAGACCATAAGTTGTATATACCTCTGCTGCAAGTCTAACAGAAAAATCTAAATGTACTTGATCATCTTTATCAACAGCATCACGATCCATTTTCACAAGTCGCCTAGAAGAGCGTGAGGCTTCTACTCCCTGGTATTTTCCTTCTTGAGAGTATACAAATCCCTCATCAGTAGCTGATGCAGACATACCTGCAAGGAATAAGAGCAAGATAAGGCCTGTAAAATATTTTCCAGCTTTTTTCATGATTTACCTTGGTTTGAGTATTTATGCGTATATTGAGTATAAATACGTGATAGTGATAAATAAAGCAAGCCACTTTTAAAAGGGAATTTTTTCTGCTTTTGATTTTTCTTATCCAAACCTACTCTGCCAAACAATCCAAAGCCTTTATCTTGTTCTGAGTGTAAGAGATTATGGGGAGGAGATTTTTTGCAGATGGTTATTTTCTAGTAAAATTAAAAGAAAAACGGAATAAACGAATTTTTTTTGAAGGACTAGGAAGAGATTTCTCAATAATGTTCCATTGGCTTGCTAGGTCAGACATTTTCAACAAAAGCCTTAAAATTCTGTTTGCTTCATAAGGCGCTGTTTTTTTGTTCAAAAAATCAACTGTAAAAGATGGATGTAATCCGGGGGCTGGAAAAACGATTAAGATAGCCATTGCTGTCCTGTCTTTAGAGTCAGCAAAGAAGCAAAAAGAATAGAGAAGCTTTCTTATCTTTTCAATATGTTATGCCTATATTAGATGACTTCTCATAGTAGCTGGTGGCTATTTCCAGAGTCTAACAATATGATAAAGTTCTTTTATAGGAACATCATAGAAAACTGGATTTTCTGACCGTTCTAAAAGATTAAAGCATCCTAAAGTGTAAAGATTTTTTTCTTTACCTTTATAGAGAATACGTACTGTTTGAACGTCATCAATGAGTGTGACAATGTAAGGGGAGCCAAATATATAATCTTCTTCGAGGTTAATCTTAATCCCTCCTACAAAATTTCCTTTTTCAAAGAAAGGATTCATCGCGCTATCATTTATAGCAATAACAACTGAATGTATGTTTTCTCTGAGAAAATTAAAAATACCGGTAGATTTTTCATTTTCTACAATTTCTGTACCTGCAAGAAAGGGAGATAGACCTTTCCCATCAAGAAGCCATTCTTTCGTTACAGGCAGACCTTCTTGGGCAAATATAGGAAGGAGTTTTTCAATAGACGAAGAAGTAAGAGATTTATTATGTAGCTCCCAAGAGACGAGAGTCTGTTCATGTATATTATATTTTTTGGAAAATTCTCTACGGCTCAATTTCATCCAACTCCGTAAAGCCTTAATTCTTTCCCCAATGGTTTGAGGAGAGTGTCGAGGGGAGTTCATCGTCTTATGCCCCTACATCTATCATATAAATATTATGATAACAATATATGTATTTACAAAAGCTCATAAAAATTATACATTCCATGCTACAATGGGTTGATGGTGGCTTAAACAAAAGTGTAACCCAATAATTATAAAGAAGGAATGGCGCTAATTCCTAGAATATTTTTTGAACTTCGAGCAAATGAAGATTCAACAATATCTTTCCAAAAGATTTAAAAGGGGAAATTCTTTTGAATATACCCAACAATGTGATTAAGAAACTAAAGCAAAATTATGGAGGTTTAGCTTTACTAGAAGCAATTGATGGTTTTTATCAAATAAGAGGTTTAGTGACCGAAGAATCATCAAAACATCCTTGTCAACTGCACGAGTCTCTTTTAGAGTTACATCGTCTTTTATTGATCCTTATTCAAGACCAGCCTGAAAAAGAGCCTTTAAAAGAAGATCATCTTAGAAAGATTATCAATCTTATTGAAGAAGATGCTTACAGAATCACATATAACGCCGATATTATCCTTGCTACAATTTATAAGGTTAAAAGTTCTATTTTCCCTCAAGATATTGAATTTTCTCGCTTAAATAGATTTTAATAAGAAGAAATTCTTTTCATCAGATAAGAAAAGAAAACAAACCTAAAGTAAGTTTAAATCAAAGATTCCTATAAACTGGAAAGAAGGAGGGTAATATATTAAGTTTCAGCCATAATATTTAAAGTTGATTTTGATAACACATAAAATGGGAATCAATAGATAAAATGGCAAATTATGTAACTTATATTCGCGGTTCTAAGGATTTTCTAGTTTATCAACTCATTAGTAAGGTTTATGAATTTGAACGTTTTTTGACTAGCATGTCAATATACAATGAGGGACTTTGTTAGATTGTTTCTTTATTGGATCTATCATCAGAATAACAATCGTTTTTAGAAAAGAAAACCAAGCAGCACAAAAATTGTATTGCTTGATTTTTTCTTGGTGAGTCTACTGTAGGTTACAGAGTGTTATTATTCAGAAAATTATTTTTTTAGTCCTTCTGTATCATGCAAAGGGATAGCGAGCGGTGCTAGATCTCTAATAATTCTTCTCCATACTTCTTCTTCCATCCGAGTTATTCTCTGGAAATCAAGATTGATATCGGTCGCTACTTCAAGGAATCCCCTCACTTCTCTTCCTCTTTGAGTAGTTATTGGTCTTTTCAGTATAGGTTTTTGCTCTTCAATAGTGGGTCTTGACAAACAAAGACCAGCAAAAGCAGCTTGGGTAGTACTTAGAACATTCATAATAAGTATTGCTTTTAATACATGTTGTGTTTTTTTTGTAATCATTTACAATCTCCTTGGTTTAAGCGTTTTTATAACCAACCTAAGATTGGCTGTAACCTTTCTTAGGTCTGAAATGAGAAGCTCTGTTTAGGGTTTCTCATTTTTGTTTTCTGAGAGAGTACTTTTTTCTTATTTCAAGTTTTGTTCTCTTCAGTAATCCTATAATAGTGAATTGTAGGTTAGTTGTTCTTGTGGAAAATTGCCGGAAGATTTTAGGAAATTTCCTAGAAGGCATTCTAGAAGGTTAATTGAAATATTTAATGAAAAGAAACTTGAATATACTAAAACGATAATACAGCATAGCGTTCAGAATCGTTTAAGCTAAAAATGAAATGCCTAAGCTAAATTTAATGAAAATTATAGAGGCGCTTCCTCAAGAAATTTATAATAAATCTCTTAAAAAAATAAATGGCATATCTTTTTCTTATCGAGAAATAGAAGTTA
>JAIEMR010000094.1 GCA_019751935.1 Alphaproteobacteria bacterium | reverse complement strand
TATTTGGTCATATAACAAAGTCCCTTAAACTAACTGTGTAGAGACCTTAGATTTTTTGGTTTTCACTGCCTATTTTTTAAGCAGCATGCTAACTAGTTGATAATCTTCCCACACAAAATGTTATCCACAGCCATATCCCCTAAATGTGTGGGTAACTTACGTCTTTAAAATGGTTATCGTAAGGCAACGGGTTAAATGTCCGGATAACAGTTGTTACAACTCCTTGAACGAAAAAATCCATATCGTTAGTTATTGTAATAGCTGGATAGTCAGGGTTTGCAGACAATAGTTTTATCTGAAGTTCGTCTAAATAGAGGCGGTTCAATTTAAACTCACCATTGAGGACAGCAATCACCACATCCCTATGCTTTGGCTTTAAAGCAGTATCAACGACCAGCAAATCTTTATGATTGATTCCAGCATTAATCATTGAGTATCCAGCGGCTTTAAAGTAATAAGTGGTGTTAGGATGTCTGATTAGATACTTGCCTAAATCTAAATGCCTTGTAAAAGGGTCTTCGAAACCTGAAGGATAGCCCGCCGATATCTTGTGTTCAAAATATGGCAAAGAAAGTTTATTAAACTTTAACAAACCAACTTCCATTAAAGAGCCCGAATGGAACTTATATTCCCTTTTATTTTTTACCAGCAAGAAGCTTCGAAACGCGTCACTGGATGGTAAGCAAGTGGAATAAAAATTCCTGAAAGTGTCTGCCCCCCTATCATTAATCTCTATTGATTTTGTGGCATTATTTTTCTCATGCGTTTTCAGATAAGACATCCTTACCCCCCTTCTTTTGATTAATGTACATAATTCATAACATCCGCAAAAATGCTTGTCTATATAAAACTTTGGGTTTGATTTTGAGCTTAGTGATGTATAAGGGGTTAGTAGCCTATTTCATGGGAATATAATTCTTATCGCCCTTGCTTTAATAAACTATTAGTCATGCAAAACAAATAGATTTACAAAAATGATAATTTGTCATATGATTAATGTACAATATTCAAAATGGCAGAAGTTATCATAGTTGGAGGTAAAAATGGGCAGTGGCGGAGCGCGTCCTGGTGCGGGGCGCAAATCTAATACAGGTCCTTTCGGGGAAAAAACAATTGCTAAGCGTATCCCTATTTCTTTAGTGAAAGGGATTGAACAGGTTATTGATTCATGGAAAAGGGAAAGAAATAAGGGCAGCTTTAAGTTAGACCTTGAAAGTTTAAAAGATATGGGCTGCTTTCATGCAAGTAATCTTAACCTTCCGCTGTTTGAGAGTCGTGTATCGGCTGGCTTCCCCTCCCCTGCTGACGATTACTTAGAAGCCTCATTGGACTTGAATAAGCATTTAATTGCACATCCAACTACAACTTTCTTTGTTCGTGCCTCTGGTGATTCCATGATAAATGCTGGGATTCACAATAATGATATTTTAGTGGTAGACCGCTCATTAGAGCCAAAACATGGAAATATTGTTATTGCGGCATTGAATAGCGAGCTGACGGTAAAACGCCTATATGCAAAAGATGGCAAAGTTACTCTAAAACCAGAAAATCCTGATTACCCTGTCATTGAGGTTACTGAGGAGATGGAATTCCTTATTTGGGGAGTGGTTACGTCTGTCGTTCATCAACTAAATGACCTCAACAAATGATTGCCTTGTTAGATGCCAATAACTTTTTTGTATCGTGTGAGAGGGTTTTTCGCCCCGATCTCATGAACAGGCCTGTTGCCGTTTTATCCAACAATGATGGATGTTTGATCTCGAGGTCCAACGAAGTAAAAGCGTTAGGCGTTCCTATGGGCGCTCCTTACATTAAATACAAAGACGTTCTTGCCGATCATAATGTTGCAATTTTTTCTTCGCATTTTACCTTATATGGTGACCTATCTAGTCGGATGATGAGTTTGATAGAATCGCTTGTACCAAAAATAGAAGTTTATTCTATAGATGAGCCTTTTATCGACCTTTCCGGTATCAAAAATATAGAAGCACTCTGCCACCACATTAGACACACTATATGGCGGTCATTGGGCATTCCTACCTCTATTGGCATTGCCAAGACCAAGACTCTTGCTAAGGTCGCAAATTATTATGCAAAGCGCACTCCAGCTTTCAAATCAATTTGTTATTTAGATAGTTTTGACAGAACTGAACTTGCTCTTAAAAAAATATCAATTGGTGAAATATGGGGCATAGGTAAGCAAATATCTAAAAAGCTTGAATCACAAGGTGTTATAACAGCTTGGGACCTTAAGCAAGTTGATCCCCGTTGCATGAGGCAGCAATTTACCGTTGTAGGGGAGCGTATTGTCAGAGAATTGAATGGTATTTCTTGCCTTGCCATTGAAGATGTCGAGGATTTGAAAAAGTCTATCCAAGTGACTCGAAGCTTTGGTAAGCCAATTACAAATTTTTATGACTTAAAGGCTGCTATAGCAACTTACGCTACTCGGCTGGGAGAGAAGTTAAGAAGACAAGATTTATTTACACAAAATGTCAGTGTGTTTATTAGAACTAACAAACACCGCCCTAACGATCCTCAGTATTCAAATAGCGCTACTGTGGTCTTGCAAAAACCCATTAATGATGGGATTAGCCTCATTAAAGCTGCATCTATCGCGTTACAACAAATATATATAAACGGATATACTTATTCCAAAGCTGGCATCATGGCTCATGAACTTAAGCCCAAAGGGCAAAATGTTCAGTTAGACTTGTTTTCTAATAAGTTTGAGGAACCATTGCAATCTCCTGAGCTATGGGAAGCTATAGATAACTTAAACAAAAGATACGGGCGTGGGACTTTGTTTTCTGCTGCTTGTGGAAAAAGTTTAAGCTGGAAAGATAAAAAGAACTTACTTTCCCCCTCCTACACCACTCGTTGGGATCAAATAGCCATTGCTTTTGCAAGGTAATGCTCTCGATTGGAAAAGTAGTTTATTATTGAGCAAAGTTTTTAAAAAATTGTGGGGTATTGTTTAGTTACAAAGCCCTGCTTTACTTTGCATCCAGGGCTAAGCAACAAATTTTTCTGTAAATTCACCCTAACTCTGCCGGAATTTTTGGCTTAAAAGCATATTATGCTTATCAGGAGTAAATTAATGAGCCACACTTACCTTATTTAGTCGATCCTGAAGAATATGATTATCCGGAAAGGATTAAGACTCTCAAATCATTTTTGATTCCAAGATTGTTAAAGAGGCAAACCCAAATAATGACAAAAAGAGATCTGATCTTTCTCCAGGTCATCCTTATGTTATGGCCTATGGCAAACAATAGGGCATTGAGGTTATCTCTCAACGTTCCTTTGAGGTAATTGCGCCTTAGCTTTCCTTCAGATTTCATGTGGCCAATATGAGGCTCAATAGCTGACCTGGTTCCGGCTTTTAATAAGACTTTCGTCTTTAGCCCTGATGGGATCTGCGTTCTCTTCTCTCTCAATCAAGTTGCCGGCTTTTTAAAAGCCATGACGGAACCAGAGTTTTAAAGAGCGGATCTAATCCTTTTTGCCATCATTCTTACCTTCACCTTCACAATCTGGTGGAATCCTTGTATTATTTACTGGTTAGCTTGATAGCAAGTATCATGCGCCATAGGTGCCCACAAAATACGAGCATTCTTATTAGCTACAGCAACACAGGCCTTGTTATAGCCCCTGCGCTCTTTTAGCCCTCTAATCCACCCACTCATTGTATCAAGTTTACGAACAGCTTGTTTGACAACCGCTCTTGCCCCATGAATGAGAAGGCTCCTTAAATAACGGTCTCCCCGCTTACTAATGCCAAGAAGCACTTGCTTGCCTCCACTAGAGCACTGCCGAGGAACTAGACCCAGCCACGCTGCCATTTGTCTACCACTTTTAAAGACTTTTGCATTCCCCACGGCCGCCACAAGAGCAGTTGCCGTTAAAGGGCCTACGCCCTGAACTTGAACGAGTCTTTGACATACTTCACTTTCTCGGCAGACCTGCTGTACGCTTTTATCGTAATGAGCAATTTTTAGATCTAAGTCTCTTAACTGCTCATAAAGATCGGTAAGCAAGAGTTTACCACGATCACTAAGATGGGAGGTGTAACTATCCAAAACTTCTATAAAGTTTTTCCTGATTTGGCCTATACCTTGAGGAATAATAGCTCCATATTCAAGCAATAAGCCACGCATCTGGTTAATTAAAGCTGTACGTTCTTGAATCACACGGCTCCGAATGCGGTGAAGCATTTGGATATCCTGTTGCTCGACACTTTTAATGGCAACAAACCTCATATTGGGTCGGGCGACAGCTTCACAAATTGAGGGCTCATAAGCTTTACTTCATGGCCAAAAGAGACGAATTTACGAGCCCAATAGTGTGCTCCGCCACAAGCTTACATGCCGACTAAGCAGGGAGGAAGTTGTGCGATAAACTCTGCAAGTTTTCCTCTTGATAAGCGTTTTTGAAGAACAGTATGGCCATGGTGATCAACGCCATGAAATTGAAAAACATTCTTTGATAAATCTATCCCAATAACTTTAACTTTCATGAATGAACCCTCCTTTATTAACTTCTAAAACACCAATGTTTTAGCGTTGTAATCTTACCGTTTGTGAACGGACCGATCCATCCCATTAGGTTGGTAAAGAATTATTTTGATTTCCTCAGTCGCCTGTGACGAATGCATTTGAAGCACAGAAAATGTTAGGGCTACCATTACAGATGAGACAAGAATTTTTAAATATTTTTTCATAGAAATCCTCCGTGAGGTTTAATTTATAGATATTTTCAGTTGAAGATCAATCTAACTTTCAAGCTATTGCATATTTCCTTTGAGTTTTAAGGCGGCAACATACATGTTTGACAGGGTACAAGTATCCTCTTTCAGAGTGACGCCATTACATGGATGACTATTTGTCGCGCAAATCTGCCGAAAAGTGAA
>JAIEMR010000183.1 GCA_019751935.1 Alphaproteobacteria bacterium | reverse complement strand
GGGGTGAAACTTTACACAAAAAAAGTATTCGAACTTTTGCCTTTAATCTTCGAAAAAATTAGCCAAAACAGTAAAAAGATATTCGAGGATGACTTACTCAACATCGAATCACTTCTTCTGGTTTTAACTATTTTACTGAAAAACCTTGACATCCTCTTTCCCTTTAATGATTCTGCTTTTACAAGGAGAGCAAAAGAATACTTATCGTTGGTTGATAACCTGGATCGTTTACATGCTCATCTGATGGAAAAAGGTACACCTACTCAGTTGCTTAATTTTGGGAGATTGTTAAAAGACATAAAAAGAGATGATCTTGCAGATTCTGCCTTCGGAAAAGCCTACTCTAACGGGGCAGGGCAAGCTGAAGAAGAGAGATTTTTGGATTTTCTTGACATAGCATTTGTGGCTAACAATGGCGCGTTTGTCGAGAAAACGAAAGCTTATTTGGGTGAAGATGACAATCTTGATCGTTTATATGGACGGGTAATGGGAGAAGGAACAGCTACCCAATTATTCAATTTTGCTATGGTATTAAAAAATATGGGAAGAATGGATATAGCCCCTCCTTGTTTTGCCAGTGCAGCTTCCAGAGGCTCATTAAGAGCGCAACTAGAGTTGGCTTATTATGACATAGAAAGTGGCGCAGAGGTTGCAGGAAGACTCTCTGCGCTTGGGACTTATGGTTTTTGGAAGATAGCCCAATGTTTTCGTTATGGTAGAAAAGTAGAGAGAGACCTAAGACAGGCCAATTACTTTTATTTGCAATCATTAGCTGGAATTAGAGAGTTTCCAGAAATTGCCTATGACGCAGGTGATTTTGTAGAAGAGCTTGCTGTTGCTCAGAAAGACCAGGAACATTTCAAGGCAACATCAAGAAAAGCAATCGAATATTTTAGAGCATCTGGCAATCTTCATGGTTCAGGTTATATACGAGCCGCTCAGTTGATGGTAAAAGCCAGAGAACGATGCGCAGATTTAAGCATAGAGTTTAATGATGGTGAAATTTTTGGTTTAGCTTCTCTAGCCGCTCAAAAAGGTGCTTATACGAAAGCGACTACTTTTTTGAAACGTATTGGACAAGACCCATCATCTCTTTTAACTCCCAGCACTATTGGTGTTGATAAACTTATTAAAGACATTAATAAAAAGTTTGGTGAATAAGATGAAATTTTTTATCAAAGCTGCTCTTGGTGTTTTTTTATGGATAACACATGGGTGGTCTGTTGATTCTGCTTTGTTTGAAACTCTAACACTTACTGAGTCCTCTACCTACAGTGTTCTTGTCAAAAACGTAGGTCAGGGAAGTTGTACCATTGTTCGAAACCATGAAAATGGTCATCATTTGGTTGTTGATGCTGGTTCTTCATCAGGGGCACCCGCTGGTTTGGAGGGGCGTCTTTCTGAAGAGTTCGGATTTTCAGAGGCAAACAGTGATATTCCATTTATGGATAATTCTATAACAATTATTGTCTCTCATTCGGATCAAGATCATATTGACCTTTTTGAAACAGTTTTTGGTTTGAACCAGTCCTTGCTCAATAAAGCGGGTCAAATTGTTTTGGGTGATCATTTTGACAACTATTTTAGGCTTAGCGAGCAAAAGAAACAGACCGAAGCACAAAAACCTGTTCAAGAAACACGGGATTTTATAAGGGATTTTGTCATGAGAGTTCCTAACTACCACGCAAAGCTTTTGTCTTTATCCCATGAGGATGTTGGGCGCGCGGATTTAAGAACTTTACTGGATATGAGAGAGGTTGCTGTTCCTCTTGGCTGGAAAAAAGGATTTCTTCCAAAAGCCTCAATTGAAAGACTTTTTTTTAGAGAGGATCAACCTGGTGAAATTGAAATTTTAGGTGCCAACTCAGGCGCTGAATCAAGCAAAGAAAAGGATACAAACGCCAACAGTGCTGTTGTCAGGTTGTCCATAAACGGAAAAAACATTTTGATTATGGGCGATGCCACAGGGCACACAACGGGCAGGATTTTAGAAAGTGTTGCTGATCCTTCAATTCTGAAAGCTGACTTATTAATTGCAAGTCATCATGGTGCCGATAATGAGGATGCGAATCACATAACTTGGGCTGCGGTAACTTCCCCTAAACATGTGGCTATCAGCCATGGGTTTAATATCGGGTATAAACACCCCACTTTAACAGCTGTTGCAAATTTTGTAACAAGTGGAGTTCGTGAAAAAAAAGAAATGCTGCACAATTTATCTGTGGCATTTAATCCTCGTATGATCAAATTTAAAAAAACGGACAAAAAAGAAAAACATATTCAAGATTGGATTGCAGAGGGGTCACATATTTTGAAATTAAATCCTGTTGTTTCTGATTTTTTGCCTGTTGGGGTGGATGAAGGCAATCCAGGTTGGTTTTTATTTTCCACAGATCGCTCTATTTATGGAACAGGAACCTCTGGAGATTTGACGTATGTGTTTTCTAGAGATGGTTCATTAGTCGATTTCAAACGGGAGCGCTAAACTCAAGTATCCCCTAGCCCATAATAGCTTACAACTTTCTCATCCAGCCAGGCAAAGGCATAAGACCTAACCAATCCTGTAATCTCTGACAATCCTCTTTATCAATAAACCTTTTTAGCTTGTTTATAAGCTTAGTCTATGCCTTTCACTCCAAAATAACATAAAGCTTGAACAATAAGGCCTGCCTTCGTTCCAATTCCAAGTGATTTGCGCGAGCAAATATGTTTTGAAGTCACATATTGACCGCTAAGGATTAGATAAATAGTCATCAAGCTTTAAAGCTAGATATTCCTCATGGTTTTCAGTTTGTTCGTCAAAAACCTCATCGTTATCAGATCTCTTAAAGTCTTTAGCACAAAAAGCAGGTTCAGTTTGAGAGCCGTTATGAAAGGTAAACTTTGTTTTTCCTAAAACACCAGTTTCGGCTAGCTTTATATAGGCCTCTAGATTCTCGAGTTTCATTAACTCTGTTGGAGAGACAACAGGGCGGTGTTTCCTTTGATCTGACAAAGACACTCCATCCCTCATTGGATGAGCCCCAAAAGAAATGCCTTCTATCATCTCTGATGTTTCTTGTTCTCCAAATGAATCTGAAACACGCTTGGCTGTATCATAATCATTAAGCCTAAAAACAATCTTGGTGTTAAAGAGCCCCAGCATGGCTTTGCCTTCCTCTTTTCCATACCTCGCTTCTATTTGATGGATATCTTGAAGGCCTGCAACAACACAACCCCCATACTTTCTAAATTCAGCAAGGGCTGTTGGAAGGCTTTCTAATTGATTTAAAGAAGCCAATTCATCCAAGATAAACCAAACTCTTCTGCTATTGTTTGGAGGGCAGCCCATTAAAGCAGTGGATGCGATTCCAACCCAAGCTGAAAGAAGAGGTCTTAACGTATCGCGTTGTTCTGGGGTACAGGTTAGAAAAAGCCAACCTTTTTCAGGGCTATCATTTTGAATCCATTTCCGAATCGAAAAGAACGGTTCTTGGCTGTCTAAAAGAAAGAGAGATTTTATATTGGCATTTAAGACCGCTCTAATCGATCCAACCATTTGCTCGGACCGTGTATCAACAAGGGCTGATGCTTGTGTTCCTTGAAAGAAGCTTTGAAGATGCTTTTGAGACTTTTTTAAAAGAAGATCTAAAAGTTCTTCCAAATCTTTTTTAGCAGAGAGTTTCTGAGCTGCTACAGAAAAGATTGTTCTGGCTGCAATTGTCCAAAAATCATCTTTGAGTTTATTTGATATTAAGGCTGCTGCCAAAGCATCATAATGAAAAGGATATTCGCAATCTTCCCATAACGACCAGCTCTGAGATCGATTATCAAAAGGATTCAATAATATGTCTGTTAAGGGATTATAATACCTGGCAACAAAATCGCCTGTGGTATCGAGGATAACAGCTTTTTGATCTCGAGCTCTGATTTGAGGAAGCAGATGATTAAGGCAGTTTGTTTTACCAGAGCCCGTTGTACCCAAAATCATCATATGCTTGGTCTCTGCTCCTTTTGGCAAGGTAAAGCTATCTATCTTTATGCCGGTTTTATCGGAAGTTTTTTTTGTAAAAGCTGTGAATTCTTTTCCCTCTAGAACTCTAGCTCCTTGGATAAGCCGTTTAATTCTTCTCTGCCTTCCTTTGATCACCCAAAAAAGAGCAATAAGAATAAAGCTCATAAGAGCGCTCTCTAAAGCAAAGACTGCATATTCGTATAATCTCTCCCAAAACAACTGAATCGCTTGTCTCAGTTCTGGAATTTTTACAATGTCATGACAATAAAGCTCAAGGATTCTTCCATCTGGAAACGTAAAGAATTGAGAGGGTAATTTTTGATGGGGGAGAAACTGAAGATTGATCTTCACTTCGGCCCAATAAAAAGAGCAAACTGTATACAAAAAGTACTGAGTAAAACCCAAATAACATTTTAAAAGAAAGCTAAGAACACCAAACAGAAATGAAACAGCTAATGTTGTTCCAACGACTTGCTTCATCATTCTCAGTTTATGAAGCTGGGTTTGACCACCTTGGGTAAAAGTTTCTGTTAAGCTCATTATTCACCTCACTCATCACTAGCCTTTTTAATCCCCTTTAATTTTTCTGCCGAGTTCAGAAAGGTGACTTAAAGGTCCTTTGGATACCGATTCAATTAATCCTCGCTTTTGACCTGTCAGAACATTTTCTTTTAGGGTTGCGCTATGACTTTCCATCTGCTTTTGTTTTGAAGATAAAGACGATTCATTCTCTTTAAACAACTCTTCAACTTTTTGCTGGGTCTCTGCCCGATCAAGGAAAGAGGAATGAGAGCTTATACGTGAAGAAGTAGAATTAACCCCAGAAGAAGTAGAGCTAGAAACTCTAGTTTTTGATTTCCTTTCTTCTCCATTCTTTTCTTGAAGGGAACAATCATCCGTTGAGGTTGCTTTTTCAGAGACTAGAAATCCGCTTTCTCTTGCGCGCT
>JAIEMR010000013.1 GCA_019751935.1 Alphaproteobacteria bacterium | reverse complement strand
CGTGTTAAACGCGGTGTAACTACACACGCACGCCACAAAAAAATTCTTAAAATGGCGAAAGGCTATCGCGGCCGTTCAAGTACCTGTTTTAGAGTCGCCGTTCAAAAAGTTGAAAAAGCGCTTCAATATGCTTATAGAGATCGTCGCAATAAAAAGCGCGATTTTAGAGGCCTTTGGATTCAACGTATCAATGCAGCTGTACGCGAATTTGGTATATCCTATTCTGTTTTTATCAACGGCTTAAACAAAGCAGGTATCGAAGTTGATCGTAAGATCATGGCTGACCTTGCTATGAATCAACCAGAAGCTTTTAAAGCTATCGTTGAAAAAGCTCAAAAAGCACTTGCTGCTTAAAGAGATCCATTTTCTGGATCGCCGCGCTCTGCTCGCGATGACGTGAAAGTTTAATCGTCATTGCGAGGAGCGTTAAGCTCCGTGGCAATCTAGGAATCTTGAAATGCGACGAGAATATACCTTTTCAGCTTTGTATTTAGGTTCCCTATGACAGATGTTTTGCTTAAACACCCTCTCTTTTCAGAATGGCAACCTAAAATAAGAAATTGCCAAGATCTTCAAACTTTAGAAGAAATCCGTATTCATCTCCTTGGTAAAACAGGTCTTATTACAGCCGAACTTAAAACTTTGGGTCAATTAGCTCCTAAAGATAGAAAAACAAAGGGCGCTGAAATTAATGCCCTCCGTAATAGTTTGACAGATCTTATCAATCACCAAAAAGATGAATTACAGAAAAAGGCCCTAGAGTTAAGATTACAAGAAGAAACGGTTGATATTACCTTACCGCCGCGATTTGAGAGAGCGGGAAAATTACACCTATTAACCCAAGTCATTTCGAATATCCAGTCTTACTTCAGTGATTTAGGATTCCAATTGGTTGAAGGCCCAGAAATGGATGATGAGCATCACAATTTCGATGCGCTCAATATTCCATCTCATCACCCTGCCCGTCAGAGTCATGACACGTTTTATTTAAAAGATCATCCTTCGCATCTTTTAAGAACGCACACCTCTACAGCGCAAATCAGAACGCTTGCAAAACAAAAACCGCCGCTTAGGATTATTTCAATCGGCAGGGTGTATAGAAGCGATGCTTTAGATGCAACGCACACACCGATGTTTCATCAATTAGAAGGTTTAGTGCTTGAGCCCAATATCAATATGGGCCATTTGAGAGGATGCCTTATTGATTTTTGTAAATATTTCTTTGGCGTGGATGAAGTAAAATCCCGTTTCCGTCCAAGTTTTTTTCCCTTCACCGAGCCTTCTGCTGAACTTGATATCAACTGTAGTCGTGAAAAAGGACAGCTTAAAATTGGCACAGGTGATAGCTGGCTTGAATTGCTTGGATGCGGCATGGTTCACCCTGCTGTTCTTAAAAACTGTGGAATTGATCCAAACGAATTTCAGGGCTTTGCCTTTGGTGCGGGCGTTGAACGCTTTACCATGTTAAAATATGGCCTGCCTGATATTAGGGCTTTGTATGATTCAGATGAACGCTGGTTAAACCACTATGGCACAAGATATTAAAAATAAGGGTTAACACATATGAAGTTCACCTTAAATTGGTTAAAAGACCACCTAGAAACGGATAAATCATTAAATGATATCCTACTTGCCCTTACTAATATTGGATTAGAGGTTGAGGGAGTTGATAACCCTGCCGACCGCTTAAAAGAGTTTGTGGTTGCAAAAGTCGTTGAGGCTGGAAAACACCCCAACGCTGACCGCCTAAACCTATGCCAAGTGGATGACGGATCAGGTAAACTTTTACAAGTTGTTTGTGGCGGCATCAATGTTCGGCCCGGAATGAAAATTGCTTTTGCTCGTGTAGGAACCACCATCCCTGTAAGCGGTCAAGCTTTAAAGGCTGGCAATATCCGTGGTATGGATAGCCTTGGCATGATTTGCTCAGCCCAGGAATTGTTATTAAGTACTGAAGAGTCTGATGGCAGCATCATGGACCTTGATACAGATGCAGCGCCAGGATCCGCTTTAGCGCCGGTTTTAGGATTAGATGACGCTGTTATTGATGTCAGTATTGGCCCCAACCGAAGCGATTGCTTTTCGGTCAGAGGAATCGCCCGAGACCTTGCAGCTTATGGCGTTGGGAAATTAAAAGACCTTAAAATCCCTCAGCTTTCAGCTGGAATTGATTGCCCTATAAAGGTAACTATAACTGATCATAACTGCTCTCATTTTGCGGGTCGTATGATTGAAGGCGTTCAGAACAAAGAAAGTCCTGTTTGGATGCAAAGGCGCCTAAGGGCTGTGGGACAGAAATGCATTTCAGCCTTGGTTGATGTCACCAATTACATTAGCCTTGATATCGGTCGTCCTCTTCATGTATTTGATGCTGATAAACTAAAAGGCGATATCATTGTTCGCGCCGCTAAAGCTGGCGAGACCCTTGAAGCCCTTGATGGCAAAGTTTATGAACTTGAAGATGGGATGACAACCATCAGCGATGCATCGGGTGTTATATCCTTAGCTGGCGTTATGGGGGGGATGCATTCCGGTTGCACAGAATCAACCACTAAAGTTTTCATTGAATCGGCCTATTTTGATCCCATTCGAATTGCCAAAACGGGGCAATCTCTTCGAATCCTAAGTGAGGCTAGAACGCGCTTTGAACGCGGCGTTGACCCTATGCAAGTAGCACTTGGCGCCGATCTTGCTGCACACTATATTTTAGAGCATTGCGGAGGAACGGTAAGTCAAATCGTTGTAGCTGGAAGTTCAAAAAATACCCTTTTAACAGTTACCTTGGCCCATGAAAAACTCATCAATTATAGCGGCGACAATAGCTTGTCTTTAAAAGAGGCTGATGAAATTTTAAAAAGCTTAGGTTTTAAAGTTACCGCATTATCTGACAAAGAGATAACAGTAGAAGTTCCAAGCTGGCGTCATGATATCAGCTTGGATGTTGACCTTATCGAAGAGATTTTAAGAATTCGTGGTTTTGACAAACTCCCGGTAACGTCCCTGCCCCTTAAAAAGCCAAATACTGACTTTAACAGAATTAAAGCGCTTAAAAATACGCTTGTAAGCAGAGGGCTCAGCGAAGTTTATACCTGGTCCTTTATTGACTCAGAAACTGCAGGGAAATTTGGTGTTGGCGTTGAGCTTGAAGCGCCCCTATCCCAAGAAATGGCCGTTATGCGTCCAAGCATTTTGCCAGGTCATTTAAAAGCAATTGCGAATAACCAAAGCAAAAGTCTTTATAATTCTGCCTTTTTCGAAGTTGCTTCAAGATATTCTCTAGCCGGTCAAACTCTTATAGAAGAGCCTATGATAGCAGGTGTTAGAAGTATCTCTATAGGCCCTCGTCATTGGCTTGACGCCCCTCGTAAAGTTGATGTATTTGACGGAAAAGCCGATGCGCTTGCCTTATTAGAGGCTATGGGTGTTAGTAATTACCAAACAGATACGTCTGCACCTGATTATTATCATCCAGGACGCAAAGGTTGCCTCAAACAAGGCAATAAAACACTTGCCTACTTTGGTGAAATTCACCCAAGCTTGATTGAATCATTTGGCCTGATGGGCCCTGTTGTTGCATTTGAAGTTTTTCTGGATAATCTACCCAAAGAGCTAAAACGAAAAATCACACAAGTTACTTTATCCCCTTATCAAGCCGTGACTCGTGATTTTGCTTTTATTTTGGATAAAAAAGTTACAGCCGATCAGGTGATTAGAATCATCCAAAAGATAGATAAAAATCTTACTCAAGACATCCAGATTTTTGATGTTTATGAGGGTGACAAACTGCCAAAAGGGCAAAAATCCCTGGCTATTCAAGTCAAACTGCAAGCTTTGGATAAAACATTAAGTGAAGAAGATTTAAATACATTCAGCGCAAACCTTATTAGTGCTGTTGAGAAAACATGTGGCGGGGTTTTAAGAAACGCATGACTATGAAAAACATTCGTAACTTTTCAATTATCGCCCATATTGATCATGGTAAATCGACACTTGCTGATCGGCTAATTGAATTTTGTGGCGCCGTCGAAGCGCGTGATATGAAGCAACAAATCCTTGATTCTATGGATATTGAACGAGAACGCGGGATTACGATTAAAGCTCAGACCGTTCGCCTTCGATATAAGGCCAAAAACGGCGAAACTTACATTTTGAATTTGATGGACACCCCAGGTCACGTTGACTTTGCCTATGAGGTTAGTCGTTCCCTTGCTGCCTGTGAAGGTTCCCTTTTGGTTGTTGATGCAAGTCAGGGCGTTGAAGCGCAAACCCTTGCTAACGTTTATCAGGCTATTGAAAACAATCATGAAATTATTCCCATCCTTAACAAAGTTGACCTTCCTGCTGCAGAGCCCGAACGCGTCAAAGCTCAAATCGAAGAAGTGATTGGCCTTGATGCTCAGGACGCCGTTCTCATTTCAGCTAAAACAGGTATTGGCATTCAAGATGTTTTAGAGGCGATTGTTCAAAGGCTCCCTGCCCCTAAAAGCGAATTTAATGAAGAGGCAACAAAAGCCCCCTTAAAGGCTATGCTTGTTGACAGTTGGTATGATGCTTATTTAGGCGTTATCATTTTAGTGCGAGTCATTGATGGAACCTTAAAGGCCGGCATGAAAATTCGCATGATCAATGCCAATGCGACCTATGAAGTTGATCGGGTTGGTTATTTTACACCTAAAAAAGAAATTGTTGATCAATTGCTGCCCGGAGAAATGGGCTTTATCACAGCCAGCATCAAGCACGTTGCGGATTGTAAGGTTGGCGATACCATCACAGAGGAAAAAAGACAAACCGCGTCCCCTCTCCCTGGCTTTAAACCCTCGGTCCCTGTTGTTTTCTGTGGATTATTTCCTGTGGATGCTTCCGACTTTGAACGTTTAAAGGAATCTTTAGGTAAATTGCATTTAAATGATGCCAGTTTTCATTTCGAAGCTGAAAGCTCAGCAG
>JAIEMR010000141.1 GCA_019751935.1 Alphaproteobacteria bacterium | reverse complement strand
AAAAGTCAAGATCTGACTTTATTGCCATACCGCGCTGGATTTTTTCAGCATCAAAAGCCGATACAGGGACAGCCGGGATGTCGTCCAGAACTGCTCTAATTGGCTTTATGTATTGATATCTTTCTTTATGATCGATTTTTTCTAAACTTTCCAGTGAAATCGCATCATTTACATTAAATTTTCCATCTTTTATGCGTTTAAGCTTACTTATATACCCAACAGTACCTAAAGCACGCGCCATATCACGCCCTAAAGACCTAATGTAGGTTCCACTTCCACAAGTTGCTCTAAACTGGCAACTTTGGTTTTCAGCTTTTAAGATTTCAAGGTCATAAACAGTAATTGGCCTCGCTTTTAATGAGATATCCTGCCCTTCTCTTGCTGCCTTATATGACCTTTTACCATTCACTTTGATTGCAGAGTAAATAGGAGGAATTTGTTGAAGATCACCTATAAAATTTTTACGAATACTTTCGATTTCTGTCAAAGTAGGCCTAACTGAAGATGTTTCTGTAATATCTCCCTCAGCATCATCTGTTGCTCTTTGCTCACCCCAGGTCGTCTCAAATTCATAAATTTTGTGTGAATTTTTATAATAGGGTATAGCCTTTGTGGCTTCTCCAATTGCAAAAGCCAGAACTCCACTAGCTAAAGGATCTAATGTTCCAAGATGCCCTATTTTCTTAGTACCCAAAAGACGACGCAAAGCGCCACCTACTTGTGTGCATGTCATACCAAGCGGTTTATCAATAATGACCCAGCCGCTTTTATTCATACTCTTCAGTCTTTGTTATTCTCTAAGGACTGCTAAGCAGCCTGTAAAATGGATTCCATTTTGTTCACAGCCGCATTTTCGTCGATGCTTTCAACGGCTGCAAGCTCACGTGCTAAACGTTCTATAGCCGCCTGGTAGATTTGGCGCTCACTATAAGATTGATCTGAGTCACTATGATTGCGATACAATTCACGAATGACTTCAGCAATTGAACAGGGATTTCCTGAATTGATTTTATTTTCGTACTCTTGAGCACGACGGCTCCACATTGTTCTTTTTTGTTTGGTGCGTACAGTCAAAGTCTCAAGTGCTTTTTTCATATCCACAGGACTGCACAAAGCTCTTAAACCTGCAGCTCTTGCCTTTGCAATTGGTAGCCTTAATGTCATACGTTCTTTATCAAAATTGATAACCAACAGCTCAAGCTGATGACCTCCAATTTCATGAATTTCGCTTCCAATAAGTTTTCCAACGCCATGTGCTGGGTAAACTACATAATCGCCTGAAACAAAAGTATGACCTGTCATGTTTTTCCTATTGTATGTTTTATAGCTTTGAACTTGTTCTATATTCTCTAAGTAGGCACAATTTCCAAAAATACAAGTAAATTATTAAGTTTTCCCTGGCGCTGAGTTGAAGTATTTTTTAAATTTATCTTCAACTTTTAACCACTCATCAGCATCTGTAGGTGTTTTGCCCTTTCGGGTTATATTGGGCCACACAGATGAATATTCTTTATTTATTTCCACCCATTTTTCAGTATTTGGATTGGTATCAGCCACTATTGCTTCTGCTGGACATTCAGGCTCGCAGACTCCACAGTCAATACATTGCTCTGGATTGATTACAAGCATATTCTCGCCCTCATAGAAACAATCAACAGGACAAACTTCTACGCAATCCATATACTTACAACGAACACAAGCTTCTGTAACCACATAAGTCATTAGAGCATACCAAACTATTTACAAAAAAAATCAGGAACTTTATTACATATAATTGTAATTTTTCGTAACAACATTACTAAAATCGCAATCTGATTTGCTTTTGTAGCACAGATTTTGATCAAAATCAAGGGTGGCTAAATTCATTTTCATCACAATGAAAAGAAACTAGAAATAAATATTGTTAAAAAATACAAAAAATTAATTTTTAATAAATCATTATAGACTATTTTATAATTTAGAGTAAAAAATCATTGTATTGATTTTTAATGAAAAAAAATAAAAAAACGATATTACCGCATTCGGATCTTGTTATTATTGGTGCATCAACGGGTGGACCATTTGCTCTTATTAATCTTTTAAAATCTTTAAAAAAAATAACTTTTCCAATTATCATTGTCCAACATATGCACGAAGCTTACACAAAAGACCTTGCGACAATCTTACATCTAGAGACAGGCCACAAAGTAATTGAAGGATATCATAATCTTATTGTGCAAAGTAAGCATATCGTTATTTGCCGTGGAGGGGTAGATGCTCAAGTGTATTTTGAAAATAACGATTTTGTCCTGAAAGAAATAGAATTTTCTGATCATTTACCACACCCATCTATAGATGTTTTATTTGAGTCAGCTGCATGCTTAGACAAAAATATTACAGGCATTATCTTAACTGGCATGGGAAATGATGGCTGTAAAGGTTCAAAAAAACTTTTGGACACAAATAAGATCGTCATTGCTCAAGACCCCCAAACATGCTTAGCGGAAAATATGCCAAATGCGGCGATCGATCAAGGTAATGTATCTCATGTTCTAACCCTGCCTCAAATTGCCTCTTATCTAAAAATTTGACAAAAACTCCTATCGTAACACTTTCTTCTTTTATTCAAGAAGTACTTGTTACATAATGCGAAAAACATCACTTTACAAAAAAATAGGAGTACATCATTTTGAGTTTTTCTACTATAAAATCAGCACTTAGTATTGTTCTTTTATCGAGCACTTTGTTTGTAAGTGGCCAACTTTATGCAACAGAGGCAATCGCTCCATCTGCACCTATAACAACAAATCCGAATGTGTCTCATGATGCAGCCCCTGCTAAACCCTCCAAGAAGCGTAAAAATCGCCACCATAAACACAAGAAACATCATAAAAAGCATAAAAAGCATAAAGGTCATAAACATTCAGGCTCTGCCCTTAGCCCCGAGCAACAAGCGGTAAAAACAGTAGAGAATTGCAAAAAACTTTTAGCAGCGCCTGTTCCTGAAAACGAAGGTCCTAAAAAAGCAAAAAAAAGAAGACGGTGCGAGGATTTGATATCTAAAGAAGGTATCGCAATAACAGCTGCAGATGCTGCTATAGATCCTGTTGTGAAAACCTCTGTTGTTGGTGGAAACAATCAAAGCGCAGCTGTTCCTGCACCAGAGACAGCACCTGCTGAAGCTTCTTCAGCTTCAGAGGTTCAAGCTACAGAAGAAGCTCCCGCTACATAGTCACTACAAAAATCAAATCACGGGCTACGGCTCGTGATTTTTAAATGGTTTTTCTTAATGGATCTTATTACCCAAGGAATTTTAGGCGCTGCAGTATCCCAAGTGGGTTTTCAAAAAACTCTTGGGCGTCGTGCATTAGTTTGGGGCGCTATTATTGGCATGTTGCCAGATGCCGATGTTTTTGTTCGTTTATCTTCAAACCCATTCGCAGAAATGCTCTATCACCGAGGTATTACACATTCTTTATGGTTTGGGCCTATTATTGGTCCTATTCTTGGTTACCTTATCTGGAAGTTTTATAAAGCGAAAGGAAGCTTGGATCCATTATCTGCGTGGATTGGATTATCAATTTGGGCGCTTTTAACGCACCCCTTATTAGATGTATTTACAGTCTATGGAACCCAACTTTTAGCGCCTTTTTCGAATCATCGTTTTACTTTTCCAGCAATTGCAATTATTGATCCTGTTTATTCAGGCACGCTTCTCATTGCAATTTCGATAGGATTTTTCTTTCATCGTCGATTAAATCTGGTCATCACCAGTGCGGCTATTGGCCTTACATTAACAACAGGCTATCTTTTTTTGGGACTTGCTGAAAATACCAAAGCGAAACACCTTTGTCAGCAGTCTTTAGAAAACCCCGCTTCTGCAAAAATCAAAGTCTATCCCACTATGTTTCAGCTGTTTTTACGACGTGTCGTGGTTGAGGAAGCTGACAAATTACGCTTTGGTTTTGTTTCAACTTGGTCTCCGCGTCCGATTGAATGGACATATTTAGAAAAACCTAAAAATCTTCCATCGACAGAGTTTTTAAAGGACTCTGAGGTTGAGATTTTTAAATGGTTCACAAGTGGGCAATATGCCATTACTTGTGATTTTTCACTGCACCAAATCACTATGATAGACACTCGTTTTGGCTTTGAAGGTCCATCCATTTTTGGGCTATGGGGTATTACTTTTTTAATTGATCAAAAAGGAGGGAAAATCAGCCCTGCTCAAAAAACCAAGTATCCTATTGGTCCTATTACTGGCAGCGCAGTTTTAAAACTGTTTCAACAAGCCTTCAGCTGATAACAGCATCTTCTAAAATTACTAAAATTACAATTAAATGTCATTAAAAACAATTATATTGACATAAACATCATATTCTTGGAATATCGTGGACTCTTTAGTGATTTTAACCTGGGATATAGATTCGTGAACATTTTTTCTCTCTTTTTTTATTTTTCATTAACGCTTCTGGCACATACAGTAGGCCATGCTTCAAGTCCAGCCGATGCTTTTGATAATGCCACCTCATCAAGTGAAATCTCCTTAAAATCTGCAGGGACTTTAGGATCTTCTTTTCTTTCAACGCCAAGAGCTATAGCAAGAACCGACGATTTTGATGCAGATAGCCCTACCGACTCCACTCCCGATGATGAAAAAAAAACCATGAAAGGTACAGTAAGTGCATATGATCTTTTGGTTAGTGCTCTTGAGGATGAAGAAAGTGATGAGGATGAAGCTGTGTCTAGCGTGTTTTCTCCTCTTAATGCTGCAAAAAAGGACTCTATAATAGCGGCAGATGATGAAGGAGTGCATCGTAAATTTTTAAAAAGAAGCTTTAATAAGTTCACAATACTAACTGCTGAAAATGGGACAGAAGCTATAGATAAAGCACGGGATTTTGCAGCAAAAAGAATTCCAGTAAGATTATTTCTTTTTGATTTTCGAATGGGAGCCCCTGATGGAGGGGAAACAGCTCTTCGTGTAAGAGATCTTGAAATTACAGGTGAAA
>JAIEMR010000198.1 GCA_019751935.1 Alphaproteobacteria bacterium | reverse complement strand
TATAGATCCCAACGACGCTACGGTAGAATACTACCTTGCAGCCCTTTCTTTAGATCGCCTAGATTACCTTAAAGCTTGGGAGCATGTAAAAAAAGCAGAAACACTAACCCAAAACAGAAACCACAAGCCCAAAGCACTCAGAGCGCTTAAAGCGGAAATAAGAAAATCTTGCCCAGATCCCCATCCTTCAGTATAAGGAAAAGAAACAAGGGTTCTTTATGAAAATACGATATTGGGCAGCGCTGTGCGTGATTTGTACAAGCTCCATTTTTTCCCTAGATCTCGATTCCATGATGTCACAAAAAGATAAAAAAAGCACAGGCTATGGCGATTTAACATCAGAACAGAAAAAACACCTTAATCAATGGATTTCTGAGCATTTTGTTCTTCCTCCAGATACCATAGGAAACTCTCCCCTTTCTTTAAACATCAACATTCAAAACGGTCGAGAACTCATATTAAGCGATGGATCTCATTGGGAAGTTGCTCCTGACGATCAAAAAATCAGCAGCCTCTGGCTGACTCCTTTCCCTCTTGAGATCACTTCTAGAGATTCTAAACAATATCCGTACTCGATACTCAACCTCACCACAAAAGAAATGGTCAAAGCAAGACAAGTTACTCCTGTAAAGCAAACTCCTATCGTGAAATAGTGCGGGGCTAAAACCTTTATTTCAGACATACACATCCCTAAAAAACGACACCGACTCAAATCATCAGTTAAGTTTCGCTTTTTTAGATGAAATATTGTCTAAGCCAATTTAAGCTTTAGTCTCCTCCCTGTATAGCGACCCTATTTGCAGGGAATCTATAATTTCAAGCTGCATTGAGCAAATCAACACCTAGTTCGTTGCCTAGAGCCCGCACTCAATCATGATGCTACAGACAGAGCTTATGCTCATAAGTTCTGTCTGTACCTTAGAAAGATACTCATGTACTAAAAGCGGCCCAAAATCTCTATGATCTTCTTGATTTAAGAAACTTAGCTCCAAATACTTATTTTCTTTTGAGACCCAATTATTACTTGGAGATTCTACCTTTTTAGAAATAACTCCTTTAGGATCCTCTGCTTTATCCTGATCGCTTGTCTTGCGCTGATCCCCAGGAGAGTATCCGCTTTATTTAGTTTCATTTCTCCATTGCATACCTTTGTAAAAGTGTACAATCTCGTAAATATTTTTTTATCAACTAAAGATTAACAATTTACAGACACTAAAAAAGCGACACTTTAACCAATTTTCAACAAATTTAAATTATAATTTACATTTACTATAAATAGTTATATAATATTTATTACATCAATTTTATTTGAAATAAAACGGATCTTTTATGACAATTTCAAACTTAGCTTTAGTCCCCTACATTCCACCAATGATCGAATGCGGAATATTACCGGATGCAGACCTTTCTAGCCCCGGATATAAGGAAATTACGCGCAGACTTCCTCAAGAGGAGCTTTTGGCGATAGAAAATAAAATGAGATGCTTATCTCCCGTCGATCAAAACCGTTTTACAGAACTTGTAGATATTGGCGATCTCTCTGCCATTATTCAAATAAAAGACTATCCATTACATGCGTTATACGCTGTAAAAGTCGGCAAAATCACACAAGAAGACTTTGCTACAATTAGTCTCGTCTATGCAAGTCCAGATCCAAACAAAGCACAGATCCCGCTCTTTAACTCAGATGGCAAAGTCAACCCTAAAGCGAGAGAACTCATTCAACAAACTCTTCATCTACAAGATCCCCTACAATCCTACCAAAAACTTCTGACTTCTCAAGAACTCGACTCTTTCTTCGAAGAAATGGCAAAACTTCCTCCATTACAAAGACACTTCTTTCTAGAAAAAGCTCGTCCCTTAACAGAATTTGGAAAATATACAATGCCAGGTTTGGGTTATACAACTCGTACGCATATACCAACAGTTCGTACTGCCATTGAGACTCAATATCTAGGATTAAACATATTCTCCAAATGTATAGACAACGACGAAGCAAAATTTATGATTCCCTCCGCTGGGATGATGCAAACATTTCTCAACGTAAAATTTAAAAACCATGCTGTACGAATGAATTTTGTATTAGGCCTTTCTTCTATCGAGGATATTAAAAATAATGGATTAACAGCCTCTCGCGACGCTGCTTTGGTGTTTCCTGGAACTTTTCTTCCCAGTACGGCAGATACGCTTCCTGCTAAATGGACAGATTTTACATATCATGATTTCTTTCATGCAATTGTAGTTTCCTGTGCAGCTCCTGCAACCAGAGCAAAAACAATTTCTCTAGCTCAATCTATAGAACATATTGCAAACCCAGCCCTTTATAATTTCTTCATCGACCTTGAAATGACTGGACATTATAGAATCAATGTTATTTCCAAAGAAAAAACATCAGATCTTATGAAATTTTTTATGGATTTAGAGTTGAGGCTAGTATCTGGAGCGCTCATCGATCCTGAATTACTAACACCTTCTTATGAAGGTCGTATTATATATAACATAGCAAGAACGGTTGATGAAAACCTTCCCGAGTTAAAAGAATATATCCACTGGAAAGAGTCTACAGTCAGAAGACAATTAGAAGACTACTCTAGCCAGAAAGTACAAATTTCTACAGCAATAGAAGAAATAGATGAAGAAATTTCTACTGAGGAATCGAAACATGCTGCAGTTAAAGAAAAACGAATCCCACTTGATGCTTTTAAAACTTTAACATCTAAATACAACTTTACGGAAGCAACAAACAAAGAACTTGAAGATTACAAAGAGCAACTAGAAAAAGAAATAGAATCGGAAGACAGAATAAACAGCTCAAATTATGCAATATTAAAATCCGTAAAAAAAGAACTTCAAAACCGTCTTAATATAATCGAAAAAACCACCAGCACGTTAGACATGTCGTTGGCCTATCAAGATTTTGCTCCAGCCGCTAAGATCATTCAAGTATTAGAAAATACCTGTTTTAGAAAACCTGCCTTCAGCTCGGAAGTATGCCTTGCCAATGCAACAATACCAATGATCAACAGGCAAATGTCCAGCCATTCATCGTCCCCTGGAACTCTTATGCTAACTCCTGTAACTGTTCCAATGATCAACAGGCAAATATCCAGCTATTCATCGTCCCCTGGAACTCTTATGCTAACTCCTGTAACTGTTTTAACAGGAATCATCACTCTAATATTATTGCGAGTCCTTTTTAGGAAAGCTAAATAGAGACGAAAAACACAAAAAAGGGGGAGATTTTCTATCCCCCCTCTCTCTTGCACACTTACCAGATTATTCTTTCATCCCTAATATAGTAGCAACATCCCCAGCTCTCTCATGAAATTCATAGAGGAGGACTGGTTTATATTTAAAAAAAGAGCAAAATCCCTTTTGTCATTTGCATTAAGAAAAACACACTGGCTACAGGAATCCCCCCTATCCAATTCCTGTCTTGGAGCTATGGAAAAACCAAGGAAGATCGAAATCAGTTATAAATGCACCTAGACTCATTTTGGGCAATTTCCTATACGTTTCGATACATCAGAGCAAGGGAACAAAAAAACACATGATCGTAGTTTCTAATAAGACTTTCAAGGATGTTCTATGACTATATCAAAGGCGATGGGAAACAGAAACTTTTGTTTGGGTGGTTCAAATGTATAGGATTTAAAATGCAAGATACCCATATGACATCTCCTGAAAAAAACAGAAAAATCGCTCTTCATTCTGGCTATGGCCTTTTGTTCATCCTACAAGCTCGGAGTTCTCAAAGATGGGGAAAATTCTATTCCTAAAAAGAATCATGAACGAATATCTAAAAGCCTATTTCGTGTAGGAGTGAATTTTCACAGATCAGTTATCCTATTCATAGAGAAAAGAATGCGTGAATTCTTAAAATTCTTACACTTCTAACAATTTGCCAGTTAGTATGTTGGAAGGCTTGCAAATTTTCTTCTCCTGTACAAAGATCCCCTCGCAGCTAATTTATTACCAACTAAAGATTAATAATTTAAACTTACTAAAAATTTAACACTTCAAATTATCAGCAAAACATAATAAAATATATTTAAATAAAATTAAAATTATGAGACAATAGATCTTTTAAAAAACAAAACTACTAAAAAAAGGAACAACTTATGAATATTAACCATAAAAACATAGCACAACACCTAGAATATCAAGGATTTGACATTGAGAGCAACCGTTCTGATGAAGAAAAATCAACTGTTATAGAATTATTCAAAGCTCGAATATACGACCCTATAGCTAAAGCCTCTACAGCAAGCATTGCAGCAGTTGGTATAGTTGCAGGAGCGATTGTAGCGTCCTGTACACTCCCACACTCTATGACAAGAACTAACGATATAAACGGTGTTGCAATCGCAGTACCTATGATTTTGATTGCTGCAAAAGCTATTGCAAGTACAGGAATTACAAATTTTCTAAGTTGTAACAATAGACAATTCTCACTAAAAAACACCATAACAACAATTGCAGGCGCCGCTTTAGCGGCTTTAGCTTTTTCGAGTAATCCTATTGGAGAGCACGCAGATAAAATCATATTAGCATCTCTAGGCGGACTTGTTTATGGGTCCTTAACAGGAACTAAAACAAAAATGATAGCTGCAGTTGTAGCGGGATTTTCATCAGGACTTGCAGTACGAGTGTTCAGTTTATTAAAAGGTGATGCGCCTCGGCTGGCATGCGTCGCTGCCGTTGCAACATTAGGTATAGCAAAATATTTGCTCGGATTTACGGAAAATACGATCAAAAAGAACATATCCCAAGATTGAAATAGTCGTCTCTTGAAAAGTGACTAAGGACAACTAACTAGAGAAAAACAGAGAATAAAAGAGCCACACAAGGTGGCTCTTAATACTTAATGATCAAAGTTCGTGGAGTCTAAGTTCTTCTGATCTCCTAAAACCCGAATTCGACCATCTATAGGGCTCTGAATCACAGCCATTGTCTTAATATAATCTGAGACAGTGTCAACTAAGCTAATCTGCTTAAGCGGGCTTAAAAGG
>JAIEMR010000025.1 GCA_019751935.1 Alphaproteobacteria bacterium | reverse complement strand
TGAAGCTGCCCGATCTTTTGGTTTAGGTAGCCTAACTGGCATTGAAATCGGCGGCGAAAGAGAAGGTCTTATTCCAACAAAAAGCTGGAAAAGGCTTGTGAAACGCCAAGCTTGGTCTACAGGTGAAACTTTGAATATCGCCATTGGACAAGGTTATGTCTTAGCAACGCCCTTACAACTTGCAAAAATGACGGCTATGCTTGTAAATGGGTTGCACCCCATAACCCCCCATCTTGTTAAGAAAGATGATATAAAGGAAACCATGTCTTTAGATTATTCTCATAAACATTGCCAATTAATTTTGAATGGTATGTCAAATGCGGTCAATAAACCTTGGGGTACAATTTATAATTCGCGAATTCAAGAACCATGTTTTGAAATGGGCGGAAAAACAGGGAGTACCCAAGTAAGCCGTATTACTCAGCAACAACGCGAAACAAATACCGTTAATAACAGACCCTATTTACTTCGAGAGCATGCTATATATGTTGGGTATGCTCCAATTGAAAATCCCCGGTTTGCAATGACCGTCTTAGTAGAACATGGTGGAAGCGGAGCACGGGCCGCAGCTCCATTGGGTAAGGAAATACTCTATACTGCTCAAAAATTAATGCCGGTAAAACATGATTAGTTTTTCTCGCCTTAAAAAATTAAATCCAATTATTCTCATTCTCTTGACCATTATTTCAGGAGTTGGAGTATTGATGCTTTTTTCGGCTGCCAATGGTAGTTTTTCTCCTTGGGCTATAAGGCAGCTTCCAAGATTTGCCATTGGCTTTTTAATGATGCTTGTTGTTTCAATCACTGATATTCGCCAATGGTATTCTAAAGCTTACATTTTATACATGGTTTCGTTTTTTCTACTTGTAGCCGTTGAAATTCTCGGATTTGTGGGAATGGGAGGGCAACGTTGGTTAGATCTTTATGCTTTTAACTTACAGCCGTCTGAATTGATGAGAGTATGTCTCATTTTAGCACTCGCCCGTTATTTTCATGGATGTACTTTAGAAGATATTAGTTATCTGCGAACTTTATTTTTACCTTTAATTATGATTTTAGCTCCCACCTTATTTGTTATGCGCCAACCTGATCTTGGAACAGCTATGATTTTACTAGTCAGCGGCACCGCTCTCTTTTTTGTAGCAGGCGTTAGAGCATGGAAATTTTTTGTAGCAGGTGGCGCTGTATTGGCAGCGATTCCCCTTTTATGGAATTCTTTATACGCGTATCAGCAAAAGCGTATTCTGATCTTTTTAAACCCTGAAAGTGATCCTATGAATACAGGGTATCACGTGATGCAGTCAAAAATTGCCTTAGGCTCGGGAGGATTATGGGGAAAAGGGTTTTTACAAGGCACTCAAAGCCATCTCAACTTTTTACCTGAAAAACAAACAGACTTTATCTTTACCATGTTTTGTGAAGAATTTGGATTGATGGGAGCCATTGTCCTATTATTTTTATACGGCATCATTATTATTTACAATTTTAATGTAGCACTATCCTCACGCACCCAATTTGGAAGATTAGTTGGAATTGGTCTTACCACCACATTTTTCTTGTATGTATTTATTAATATGGCCATGGTTATGGGGTTGCTGCCCGTTGTGGGGATCCCTCTGCCTTTGATTTCATATGGTGGAACGGCCATGATTACATTGTTATTTAGCCAAGGGCTTATCTTTTCTGTAGCGCTGCACAATGACGTTAGGGTTGGACGTTAAAACCTAGCTTAAAATTTATTCTCAACTTTGTTTCTGCGGCTTAAATTACTTTTCTGTTGTTGACCTTTATATTGTGGTAACGCAGCAATCACAACTTTCAAATTCTACAACAGGCTTCTTGAAATTTATCAGGCAGCGCAATACAATTGGAAAATTTATAGATTTAAAATAAAGTGTTAAAACTTTTTTTATTTAGCCTGAATTTCTTTGATAATCAAGGGGCTATTGAAATTATGAGAGCTTTAGAGACTAATCCTGATCTAATTTTGCTTGTTTTTACAATTAAAGATATGTGAGGATTTTTAAAATGTCTATGAGGGTTACCTTTATTAAAGAGGTATTAATATGTCAAATATTTTAGACACAACTAATAAATATGCTATTGAATATAATAATTCTATTAATTCTAAATTAATTGATATATGCAGACCATTATTTGATAATTTTATGATTACCCAGTTCTTTTATATTAAAATTTTTAATAATAAAAATACTCGATTATATGTCTGTAGCGAAAAAAAATGGATGGAATCTTATATTAAAAATAATTTTCAAGATGATTTATTGCATATGCAAACTTATATTCCTGAAAATCTAAACTACTCTCTATGGGCAGGTTTTAAAAAAGACTCTGTATATAATGCTGTTTATGACCTAAATATATGGAATGGATTTAATATTTATGAACGAGATGGAGAATCCACAATAACTTATGCCTTTGCGACTACGCCATTAAATGAAGGAATGATAAATTTTTACATTAATAATTTAAATATTTTGAAAGAATTTATTTTTTATTTTAAATGTAAAGCTGCTGATATTATTGACACTTCTGATTTAAGTAAATTAATTGTTTCTAAAAATAAAAATCCTAAATTTTATCCAGAGAGTGATGTCATCAAAAGCTTTTCTCCAAAAAGTAATATTCAAAAATTTTCTTTTAAAGGAAAACTTTTGAATATTACTTTTTCCAACAGGGAAACTGCCTGTTTATATCAACTCACAACCGGTAAAACGAGTAAAGAAATTGGCAGATTATTAGGCATTTCCCCTCGCACTGTTGAATCTTATATCAATAATATTAAAGAAAAGACCGGATATCGTAATAAATCAGAACTAATTAAAATGTTTAATGATAATTTTCTTGAGTATGTTAATTAGAAAACAATACACGATAGGAAGATGAGCTTAAATAATAAGGTATTGATCATCGGAAAGATGAAAGATTGAGATAGATGACTGCAACCCTTTGATTTATAACAGATCAAAGAGCTTACACAGCTGCTGAATTCGATTTTGTATAAAAATAAGCAGGCAAGCTTTTTGCTTTTATGACAGTGTAATATGAAACAATAATCAAACTGCCGCCAAGAGCAGTTTTCCACGTAATGTGTTCTCCAAAAAAGAAAAACCCAGAAAGAATTGCAAGCGGAAAACGTGTGAATTTAAAGGGAGCGACAAAGCCAGCCGTTGCATGCGTATAAGCCTCAATCAACGCAAACTGCCCCACAGTATATAAGCCGCCAATCATAATCAGCATCATTAGTTGATTTATTGCTGGAGCCTGCCAATTCCAAAAGGCTGGCCCTACACTGAATAAGGTCATAAATAACATCAAATAGAAAACCGTGGTGTCCGAAGAATCTTTCAAAGAAACTCTTTTAATAATTAAAGAGGATACAGAAAGAGAAACGGCTGAAAATAAAGGGAAAAATGCATAAATACTAAAAACCATTGCTGAAGGGCATAAAATTAAGAAAACTCCTGCAAACCCCATTGTAACTGCCAATAAAACCCATCGATTAATACGTTCGAAAAAAAAGTATGCCGCCCCTATGGTTGTCAAAAAGGCACTTGTAAGAGATAAGGCCGTCGCATCGGCTAAGGGGAGAACTTGAATTGAAGCGATCCAAAACCAATTGCCAATCGCCCCTGCAAACCCTTTTAACGCCTGCCAGTGAAGCATGTTGGTTTGGGTGAGAGTTTTTAAGTCTCGTATATGGAAAAGTGTGATCAAACACAAACCAATACTGACTTTGAAAAACAAAATTTCTTCGGTTGGAAAATCTTTGGGCAAGAGGTGCGTTAACGTATTTGATAAGGTTGTAACAACCGCCACGAACACAATCAGGCATGCTCCATAAATATTTCCTTTTTTAAAAAAATACATTACTTTTTGCGCCCAACCAAAGTCATTGATTATTTGTGCCTTAAGCTAACCTATAAGATTTATTTAGAACCCTCAATGGGTTTTTGTTTTTTAAAAAAAATTTATAGTATATATGTTTGATATTAATTTTTTATGGAGATCTATCATATTTACAAAACATAATTTTATTATAGTATTATTTTTTTCATTTCTTATAATCAACAGTATTTCTTTAGAGGCTTCAACCCTACCGATAATTGAAAATGAAACAACTGGAAAAAATGGAAAAACCTTTCTACAAGTGATTGAAGATGTTCAACATCTAGATGAAGTTAATTTCGAAAATGAAGTGTTTAAATGGAAACCATCAGAAGTTGATTCTTTATCAATCGCAAAGGAAGAAGAGAGTTTAACTGCACGTCATGAACTTTACCAAATGTTACATCGCTCTGGAGAAGGCCCTACTTTGCTAAATTTCTGCCATTATATGTTTCACACTCCTCATATAAGTCCAGAAACAGCAGGAACATGGTTAGCTTCTAAGTTTTCTATGAAGCAACTCAATGATGCTCATATTGCTCTTAGAGAATTAATTTACACCTATCAAAATAGTACCTGTTTAGGATGGTTCTCAACAGTTGGACTTCCTTTTATCAGCTCAGATGAGATGATGGATTTTTCCATTAGATTCCCTGAGAGCTCAGATAGAATGAGAAAAACTGCTGCTTTTACAGCCCATGCAATTTATGCTGAAGGTGTTTATAAAGTTAGCTTTTTTATTCACAATAGCCGAAGAAGCGAAAGTAGCGCCCCTATAAGAAATGAAATCTTAGAGCTTCTAAAGAACAAGATTCATAACCCAGTTTCATGGACTCTCGCCGATTCTGAAACCTGGAACGCAATCGGTAACAATAGTCAAGGTGATGTCAATGTAATTTGTGCTTATCTAAATGGTAAAGATCTTAAGAGTTTACATTCTTTACTATCTTTGTATGAAAATATTGAAGCCGAAAACGCTGAAGAGGTAACCTCCGTATTTCCAAGGCATTCTTTAAGAATGCAGGGTTTTTACTATTAAATCAAATACAGACAGACAAAAGGTGGCTTTATTAAACAGGCTACCTTTTTCAGTTTTGCGAAATACTAAAGAAA
>JAIEMR010000166.1 GCA_019751935.1 Alphaproteobacteria bacterium | reverse complement strand
TGCTGCTACAGGAACTGGTGCTGGAGCTGGGGGAGGCGCAGGTGCTGGAGCCGGTTTAGCAAAAGAACCTCTTCCCTCTGCGGAAAAATTGCTCAAGGCAATAAATAACGTAAAAAAAATATAAAATCTAATCATGAAAAATAGAAGTCCTTTTACTTTCTACTTTTCATTGTCCCTATAAAAGGTAAATTTTAAGTTAAGACTGAACAGCCAATATAATTAACGTTTAAAAGATTTTCTAAAGTCCATTGTCCGGTAAAAGGTTTATATCTTATCCCTTTAAGATCAATAAATTGCATGCTGCACTCTCTAAGCAAAGCAGCCAACTCAGAGGGAGGGATAAACTTTTTCCAGTCATGAGTTCCTCTTGGTACCCAACCTAAAATGTATTCAGCGCCTATAATAGCCTCCAAATAAGAACGCCATGTTTGATTAAGAGTTGATATAAAAAACAGACCCTCCTTTTTAAGATTTTTTGCACACGATTTTATAAATTCTCCAGGGCTATCAACATGCTCAATAATTTCAAGTGCCATAATCGCATCAAAATCCTGCTCTCGGAATGATTCTATTGTTGTGCAATGATAATCAATCTCTAGCTCATTTTTCATCGCATGTTCTTTGGCGACCATAATGGCTTTAGGACTTGCATCAATCCCCGTCACCTTTGCCCCAAGACGAGTCAGTGGTTCGCACAAAATTCCCCCACCACACCCAACATCTAATATTTTAAGGCCTTTTAAAGGTTCTGGATCAAGAAATGAAAGTGAGAAAGCGTTACGCAGATGATCTATGACAAATTTCAAACGGCACGGATTCAATAAATGCAAAGGCTTAAAGGGTCCCTTTTCATCCCACCAAAGTGCGGCTATTTGATCGAATTGATCAACTTCTTTCTCATTAAGGGTCGAGGTCTGAAAAGGACTTTGTTTTTTTACCATGACATTGTTGCACGTATGTCTTATTTATATGTACTGTAGTAGCATAAAGTTTATTAATATACTCCAAAAAATGGCCCGTTACGTATTAAAGTTTGGTGGCACATCAGTTGCCAACACAACGCGACTTGAACATGTCGCGGAAATTGTTAAACAAGAGATTGAAACGGGCAATCAGATTGCTGTTGTGGTCTCAGCAATGGCTGGAAGCACCAATGAATTGGTTGGCTACACTCATTCTTTGTGCCCTCATCAAACAACATTAGAACATGACGTCGTCCTGGCTGCTGGAGAACAGATTACTTCAGGGCTTTTGGCGCTGGCTCTTCAAGGACTAGGACTTAGGGCTCGCTCTTTTTTATCTTGGCAAATTCCCATTCAAACAGATGATTCTCCCTCCCATGCTCGTATTCTGGATATCCAGACAACTGAATTAGAAAAATGTTTTAAAAATAACATTGTTCCCGTTGTGGCAGGATTCCAGGGGGTTACTAAAGATGGCAGAATCACAACATTAGGGCGCGGGGGATCAGACACAACTGCCGTTGCTTTAGCTGCTGCATTATCTGCAGATAGGTGCGATATTTATACAGATGTAGATGGAGTTTATACAGCTGACCCAAGGTTAGTATCAAAGGCTTCCAAATTAACATCCATCACTTATGAGGAAATGTTTGAAATGGCAGCTCAGGGCGCCAAAGTTCTGCAGGCACGCTCTGTTGAGCTTGCTATGAAGCATAAAGTTAATTTAAGAGTTTTATCAAGTTTCATTAAATCAGAAGGCACCTACATTACAAGTGAAAGGAATCCAGTGGAAAGTACAGTAATTAGCGGAATAGCTCATAACCAAAATGAAGCAAAGATAACCCTCCTAAATGTACCCGGCGATGCAAGAAATATTGCGCTTATCTTTGGAAAATTAGCTGAAAATTTAATAAGCGTTGACATGATCGTGCAAAGTAGTTTGCCTGATAACAAAATGGATTTAACTTTTACACTTTTAAGAAGTGATCTTGATAGAGCCTTACCTGTGTTGGAGGAAATAAAAAAGAACCTTAATTTTTCTGAAATAATTGTGGATAATGAAATTGTTAAAATATCTGTTATTGGAATTGGAATGAAATCCAACATGGAAATTGCCAGCATTTTATTTAAGACCCTAGCTGAACATAATATCCACATACAACTTATCTCCACCTCTGAAATTAAAATTAGTGTTATCATCGGACAACATTATACTCCTTTGGCTGTAACGGCATTACATACAGCATTTAGTTTGGACGAAAAAAAAATATGAAAACAGCTACTTACCAAATTTTAAATACCTTATGGAAACGAGGGCGTGATTTTCTAGGGGTAGAGGTAGCACTTTTGGGGGGAGCGATGACGTGGGTGTCGAATCGCAATCTCGTTTCAGCAATTTCTAATGCCGGTGGGTTTGGGGTGATCGCTTGTGGATCAATGACCCCTGATCTTTTAAGAGAGGAAATAAAGGCAACCAAAGAATTAACAAACAAGCCTTTTGGGGTCAACCTTATTACAATGCATCCCAAACTAGGCGAGCTTATTGATGTTTGCGGAGACATGAAAATAGAACATGTCGTTTTGGCAGGGGGATTGCCTTCAGCCACTTCCATCAATCGTCTAAAAGATTATGGCTGCAAGGTCATTGGCTTTGCCCCTGCCCTAAGCATCGCAAAAAAACTTCAAAAAATGGGAATTGATGGTCTCATTATCGAAGGAAGCGAGGCCGGTGGACATATTGGACCTGTCTCAACCAGTGTTTTGGCTCAAGAAATTTTGCCTGAAATTAAAGAGATCCCCGTTTTTGTGGCAGGTGGCATTGGACGCGGCGAAGTAATTGTGTCTTATTTAGAAATGGGTGCTGCCGGATGCCAATTGGGAACGCGATTTGTCTGCGCAAAGGAATCTCCAGCTCATCCTAATTTTAAAAAATGTTTTATTAAGGCTCAGGCAAGAGACGCTGTCGTTTCTCTTCAGCTTGACCCTAGATTCACGGTGATCCCCGTAAGAGCCCTTGCGAATACAGCCACAGATCGTTTTATGAAAATACAAGCAGAGGTGATTGCTCGTTACGATTCAGGCGAAATTCCTTTAAAAGAAGCACAATTACTGATCGAACATTTTTGGGCTGGCTCCCTTAGAAAAGCTGTTATTGAAGGAGACGTTGAAAATGGGTCTTTGATGGCAGGCCAAAGCGTTGGAATGGTAACATCAGAACAAACCACTCAAGAAGTGATTGATGAACTGATCGGGCAAGCTACTTCCTTTTTGGACAACACTCTTTTATGTCAACGTCTTTCAGCTTAGACTTCTCTTGATGCCAGAGAAGCTCCCAAAAACAGAAACATCAGTTCCCGCTTTGATACAGGGAGTTGGTTTAAGTTTTGGGTTAGGTTTAGGGCATGCATTTTGGCACCACATTGGACAAACATCTTCCTTTAAAAAAGAAACAACCACAAACAAAGAAAAGAATCGTCTGAATAAAGCCTTCTTAAGCTTACAAAAAGAAATTGATACTTTGTTTTCAGACGCAGCAGATCAACTCCCGAATGAATCTCATCAAATTTTAGAGATTTATCGCCATCTAGCAGCTGATAAGGGATGGAAACGACGCCTTTTTATGGAAATTGAGAAGGGTCTTTTGGCAGAGGATGCCATACAGAATATCTTATCTCAGTTTAAAGCAATTTATGAGCCTGATCCTTTTTGGAAAACAAGGTTTCATGATTTAGAAGATCTGAGTGCGCGCTTGCATAAGCATCTCATGCAAAAAAGTCCTAAAGTCCTTCCTTTGGATGCACCTCAGCCTCTTGTTGTGATTGCTAAAAGTTTGGGTGTAGCTGATTTTCTTGAATATCATAACAAAAACTTAAAAGGCGTTATCCTTACTGAAACAAATGAATCATCTCATATGATTATATTGGCGCGCTCTCTTGGAATTCCGGTTGTGGAAGGAGATGAAAATACCCTAAAAAAAATTGCTCATAATCATCCCCTTTTAGTGGATGGAGAGGCAGGGCAGATTCATATCCGATCGCTTGAAAATTTAATACAAATTTTTAATGAAAAAACAAACAACCGAACAGTGATATCCTCCTTTAAATCGAGGAAATATAAGAATCTTACGACTCAAGATGGAGTCAAAATTGATCTTTATATCAATGCAAATTTAACGGAAGATCTTGTAGGACTTGATCACAGCATTATTAAAGGAGTGGGGCTTTACCGAACAGAAATTGCCTTTATGAAAAGGGATAACGCTCCAAGCGTAGAAACACAAACAAATCTTTATCGTCAAGTTCTTGATGCAGCGGGTGAAAAACCAGTGTTGTTTAGAACATTGGATATTGGAGGAGACAAAATTATTCCCCAATTTCAGTCTATTAATCAGCCTCATAAAACAAAAAATATTCAAAACTGGAGAGCCATTCGTCTGACATTAGATAGACCCATGATTATGAGACAACAATTACGGGCTTTAATAAAAGCACGAACATCCAGTAAGTTTCCAGAGCATCCTCTTTATCTTATGATTCCCATGCTAGCTGAGCCTTCGGAATTCATTGCCACTCGGCAACTTGTTGAGCTTGAGCTGTCACGAGAAAAAAGAATAGGGCACCCCATTCCGATCGATGTAAAAGTAGGAGCTATGATCGAAATCCCGGCTCTTGTGCATCAACTCGGCTCTCTTGCGCCACTTGTTGATTTTTTAGCGATTGGTAGTAATGACCTTTTCCAGTTTTTCTATGCAATTGACCGAGATCATTTACAAACGTTTCATCGTTATGACGTTTTGTCGCCTGCTTTTTTAATGTTTTTAAAACATATCCAAGAACAAGCCGAGCTTTATAATATTCCTTTAAGTTTGTGCGGAGAAATGGCCAGCCATCCTTTAGAGGCAATGGCACTGTTAGGATTGGGTCTCAGAAAATTATCTGTTTCTCCTGGCTCCATCGAACCTATCAAAAAAATGGTTTCATCCCTAAATTTAAAAAGCTTTAATCCATATCTGATGGCTATCTGTCAGCAAATGGTTACCCCTACCACACTCACTGAAATGCGTTTTGGAGCCTCAACCAGCTTAAGGCAAAAACTCAAAAACTACGCCATTGATCATGGAGTGATTTAGAATCGCTCTTGTCTTGTGATTCTTTGTTTTATTCATCCTTTTCCCCTTTTCTCTATCTGTCTTTTTTTTAAAAATTTGGAAACCTAATCGATTGTGCTTTTGTTTTCGGACTCCTTGACCCCTTAGTCTCCAAGGTTAGAGTTTTGCTCTAAGGTAAGAGGAACTGTAGTGCCCCCTTAGTACTGGAACGATCTATACCGCCG
>JAIEMR010000116.1 GCA_019751935.1 Alphaproteobacteria bacterium | reverse complement strand
TGTGGTTTTTACGGGCCTTTGTGGGATGCTGGCTGCTCCTGGAACGATTCATCCCATCCTGGGCTTTACAGCAATCCTAAGTTTAGCGATTGGTGCTGGTGCTGCAGGATGCCTTAATATGTGGTGGGAAAAGGATAGTGACGCCCTTATGAACCGAACGGCAAATCGCCCACTGCCGGCGGGGCGCATTGATCCAGATACAGCACTTGCCTTTGGGATTATTATGGCATGTGGTTCTGTTCTGACAATGATGGTTGCTGTAAACCTGGTAGCAGCCTCTCTTTTAGCCTTTACAATTTTTTACTATGTCATAATTTACACGAGCCTTTTAAAACCTCGCACCCCGCAAAATATTGTCATTGGCGGCGCTGCCGGAGCCTTGCCGCCTGTTATTGGCTGGGCCGCTGTCACAGGGACCGCCCCCATAGAAGCTTGGGCGTTATTTTTAATCATTTTCCTTTGGACCCCTGCACATTTTTGGGCACTTGCCTTACACTGTAGCGACGATTATAAAAGCGCTGGGATCCCGATGCTCCCTTGTGTGAAGGGGATTGGTGTCACCAAAAAGCATATTTTTATTTATACACTTTTAACCGTTGTATCTTCTTATCTGCCTTATTATTTTCATATTGCGCATGACCTTTACTTAGGAATTGCATCGGCGCTAGGAATCGGATTCATTGGCACTGCGATTGCGGTTTGTTATTTTGACAAAAACCCCCTAAGCCTTTTTAGCTATTCGATTTTTTATCTCTTTTTGCTTTTCCTAAGCTTGGTTGTGTAGGGAAACTTAGCTTTTGAGGAGATTGCGATTCTTTTTAAATTTCCATACATGAGCTTCATGATTAAGAAAGCGTTAATCCTTTCCTGCCTATACTACGGGTGGTGGGGGATGGTCAGCCATCCCTAATACAGTTGGGCAATTTCAAAAAAAGCCAGACTGTTGTTTAAAGATATCTATTTATAAAATATCTTTTATTGTTTAATAAATCTTTAAAAATGGGTTTGGGGGAAGACAACGTTAGAAGTATAGCTAATTTCATATAAAATGATAATATTCATCGTCATCGCGAGCGCAAGCCGAAGCGATCCAGGAAATTGTTGAAACTAAAGGTTTTACTGGATTGCCACGTCGCCTTTGGCTCCTCGCAATGACGTAAACTTATACTTAATTTATATAAGTTTAGCTATATTTGAGCAGGATGATATAGCAGGCCGACATAAAATAATTCTGCATTTTTCGTCATGGCGAAAGGCCGTAGGCTTTGCGGCAATCCAGTCGAACCCTGGAGCTTCAATATTTTTCTGGATTCTCACATCACTTCGTTCCTCAAGAATGACGATTATCATCATCATTTTATAAGGAATTATCTATAGACTCCATCTTGTTACTTCTTATAAATTGCTCAATTTTTCCCAGCTCATAATTTATCAGTCATTTTAAAGAAACTAAGGCACTCAAGACAAAATATGAAAAAGAAAAGTTGAACTCGAATTTCTATCAACCATCAGGATGTATAGGTAGATGGCAAGCTATAATCGTCCCCTCATTGGTCTGAGAAGCCAGCGATACAAATCCACCATGCAGCTCTATCAAACTTCTGACAAGCGACAACCCAAGCCCTGCCCCCATTTGGTTGCTTTGGGTCATCGAGCCATGCTGAAACAGATCAAAAATCTTTTCTTGATCACTAGGACTAATGCCAACGCCTGTGTCTTTGACGGCAATAACAATATGGCCTGGTTTTTCTGTATCATCAGCAACGGTTAAAATTATTTTTCCGCCTGTTGGGGTAAATTTAATAGCATTCGTCAAAAGATTAAAAAGCGCATGCTTTAGCCTTCGAGTATCTCCTTGAATTGCCTTAACATTACTGGTGTTTTCGATAATAAGTTCAAGCCCCTGATCATGAGCACGATTGTAAACAAGATCAACAAGGCTATTTAGGAATTTATCAAGCTGAATCTCTTGAAAATCAAGGTTTAGCTTGCCTGCCTCTATATTTGCCAAATCTAACATATCGTTAATTAAATTCATCAATCGATCCGAAGCGTCCGAAATCCCTTGACAATAATCCAGTTGACGTTCATTCATCTGACCAAAATATTGATTAATTAGAATTTCAATGAACCCGACAATTGTATTAAGTGGCGATTTTAATTCGTATGAAACAAGCGATATAAAATCTGATTTTAGTCGGTCGGCTCTTTCTAGGGTTTGGGTACGTTCTTGCAAAGCCTGCTCAAACCTCCACCGATCCGATACATCAACAAAGCTCATCAAGTGCGAACCATCTGGCAAAGGAATATATGAATATTCAATCATACGATCATGATCTAACCTAAATTGCCCATGGCTACTTTGACGAAGGCTCACAATATCCATCATCCTTTTACGCCATAGTTTGCTTTCATTGGGATCATTGAAAAGAGGAGCGACGCTTTTTAAAAGCTCATTAATATGAAGATCAGCCGCCCTTTCTTCGTCTGACAAATGCCAAATTCTACCCATAGCAGGATTCGATAGACGGACACGATTATCGCTTCCAAACACAACGATGCCCTCATAAAGGTGATCAAGGGTTTCTTTTTGGACAGCAACAAGCGTGTTATATCCTCTCTCGAGAGTCAATTTATCGGTAATGTCATCAAATAAATATAAAAGCCCCCCTAAGGGATGAGGAGAAATGACCAAGCGCAAAGTTTGCCCATTGGGTTGATTTAAAACCTCGTGAATTGGATATAAAAGATTCTTAAATAAATCCATCCTTGCACGTTTATGATTCAAGAAATTAGGATACTCTGGCAGGAAACGTCTTTCTCTTAAGTTTTCTAATACCTCCCCTAAAGTTGGCCGGCTATAAAGCCAGGCTTCATCTAATTCGAAAGTTTTACGATAAGCATGATTAAAAAATTTAATCCGTGTGTCAGCTCCGTAAATCGCTATGGGGGCAGATATTTGATCCAAAACCTCTTGATGAGCATTTATGTGCTGCGATAACTCTAGATCAGCCTCTTCAATTTCGGTTATGTCAATTGCATACCCCACTGTCATTCGAGTATCAGGAATAGGTATTTCTGCAATTTCCATAAAACGACGCTGCCCTGCAACGACAAGATGCGTTCGAATGGTCTGCTTCCTTTTTAACTCAAGAGCTTTTCTTGAAAGATCATAGGTACTGGCCTGATACCTGGAATCAATTAATTCTCTATTTTCTGCAATAACCCTATGAGCACTAGTCTCAAGCGCCCCTGAATAAGCCAAATTACAGTACTGAATACGGCCATTTTCATCCCGGTGCCACAAAGCGAGTGGCGCAATATCCACCAGCGTTCGAAGTATTTCAATTTCATCATTTTTTTCTTTTTGGTAGGCTTGATATAAGCCTTTTTCATGAATTGTTTCTGTCGCATCCGCAAAACACAGAATAACCATTTGCCGGGATGTGGAAATCGACTGGCTATAACGCAAAGGTAAGGAATCACAAGAAACAGAGCGGCCTTTGACTTCTAAAAACTGAGTTCCTTCAAATATAGGAAGTTGCAGGATAAAATCCCCTCCAAAATCACTAAGATGTGCTAAGGCTCTTTGAAAAGGACTGAAACTAGATTCTCCTAAGATTTTATAAAGATCTGAAGTTTGCAAAGGTTGATCTAGATCAAGATGTAATATTTCACGAAGCGACGTTGAACACGTTAAAAAGCTGTCTCCTTCATACCAATAGCACCAAGCATTCGCTAAATTATTTAAAAGAATGTTTTGGGCGTGGTTCTCTACTATGAGTACCTGAGATTTTACATAGAGATTTCGATTCCGCTGATATAAATATATAAAAGCACCAAGAATGGTACAGCAAACGAAGACAAAAAGGGCTAGATCAAAACCCACCATCAAACATTACATTTTAATAAAATTTTAATCAATGGTAGCAAATATAATGGTGTTTGGAAACCTTAGTGGAGTGAAAACGTAATTTAAATCTTCTCTTTACCAAAAAGAGGCAAACTTTTACAAGCTGTCTCGATACTCTCTTCAAGCTGCGTTGTAAACTCCGAACGGGGCAAACCACTTGGAATCGGTTTTAGAAATCTTAAGGTAATCACACCAGGTTTTTTAATAGGACTACGCCGTCCCCAAAAAACGCCAGAATTAAGAGCAACCGGTAAAACAGGTACATTCAGATCACGGTAAAGTGCTGCGATACCGGGTTGATAAACCCCAGGCTCTCCTGGTTTACCGCGGGTTCCTTCTGGAAAAATGAGAATAGAACGATCGTTCTTGATTGCCTCTCTACTTTGATGAACAAGCTGTTTAATCGCCTGACTACCAGCGTCCCTATCAACGACAATCGAATTTAGTTTCCTTAAATACCAACCAAAAAGCGGGATATACATCAACTGACGCTTTAAAACGATTTGGAATTTATCTGATAAAATAGCAAAAATAATTGTTTCCCAAGCTGATTGATGCTTGCAGGCAATAATACAAGGACCCTGTTCAGTCGCTGCTTTTAAATTTTCAATCCCTTCAATCTTATAATCTAGGCCAACTATGTATTTTAATCCCTTTAGGTTCATCTTTGTCCAAAAGGTGAAGATACGCATGGTAACTGACCTTGGGAAAAGAAACATAATCGGCGCTAATATCGCCAGATAAAAAAATGTCCACACATAAAATATAAAGTCAAATAGTACAGATCTAATCAGAGTCATCCGCGCATTCTTTCAAAAGGTTTTAAAAATGTTCCTTCACATACAGTAACGGCTTGTCCTGAAAGAGTCACCCTCTCTCCTTGAAGGCCAACTTTCAAAACACCGCCTCGTTTTGAAGCTTGATATGCAAGAAATTCATTTTTCTCAAGAATTTTAGACCAGAACGGCGCAAGTCTGCAATGAGCAGAACCGCAAACAGGATCTTCTGGAATACCGACACTCGGCGCAAAATAACGAGAGACAAAATCATAAGGCTCCTGGCCCAAAGTTGTAACAATCACTGCACGACAAGGTATCTTTTCAATGAGTGACAAGTTAGGCGTCAGATTAACCACGCTTTCAACGTCACTGAGGACGACCAGATAAAGAACATCATCTTTATAAACGGACTCTATAATAGTATCTCCCAAAGCATCCGCTAAAAACTCTGGCATAGAACATGGGATCACCTCTCTCGCGGGAAAGTTTAGAGTAATCCATTTCCCCTCTTTTTGAGCCGTTAAAGGCCCGCCCATAGATTCAAAGGTGATTAAATCACATGTTGTCTTTTGTTGTTCCCATAAAATATGAGCAGCCGCTAGTGTTGCATGCCCACAAAGTGGTGCTTCATCGCGCGGAGAAAACCAACGAATGTGGAAATGATGTT
>JAIEMR010000017.1 GCA_019751935.1 Alphaproteobacteria bacterium | reverse complement strand
AAAGTTGTGACACTGCTTCGGTTTCCCCAAAATTCTTCCCTCTCTTTTTGAAGAAACCCATCATCCTCATGCCAAAGTATAACTCAATCTATTTCTATTTCACCCCCATTACCATACATTTCTTTCATATATAAGAAACATGGTTCATCCTTAATACTCTGCCAAAGCGCATGGCTAAGTTCCTTTTGTGCAAAGTGCTGTGCCGCTAAAATTTGATCAGGATTTTTGTGCTTTCTTGCCCTATAAAACATTTCGGCTGTATTGCCAATGATATCTACCTGCTCGACATCTATTCCTTTTTCAATAAGGGCTCTCTGAAAAGCATTAAAATTATCACCTCTTGCCGCAAATTTCATTAAAGGCGTTACACCAAAATGATCAGGTTGAATCAATAAACCGTCAACGATGGCAACGTCACCAATGGCCGCTTTAAATTTATCAAAATCACTGCTATTAATCAGATGCAAAAGGTTTTGACCCTTTTGATTACGATAATTGGTGAAAAACACCTTTTGATGTTCTGGCGATAATTCATCAAAGACATCTAAATCAGCCCAACCAAAATTCAGTTCATCATGCGTAACCATTCCATCTTTTAAATAGGCATCAAGCAGGCGGTATTTGGTAGCACTGTAAGCTTTGTTCAAGATAGTTGAGCCATGCTCATTCCTGTATCCTCTTAAAAAATGTCTAATGCTATCAACCTTCACTATGTCAGAAACTACCGCAGGTGAAAGTTCTATAACAAGCCTTACAATTATTTCAGAGTTTCGTTGCAAATGGAGTAGAAGCTCATCGGCTTTTCCTCCGTTTCCATGATGAATCTCATAGGCAAGTGTATCTGCTATTCTAAATTTAGCTAAGATTTCTCTGCCGCCGGGGGTTCCTATTTCTACTGAATAAGCTGGATTTACCTGTAGTGTGGAAAGCCAGCTCCGATTAATATCAGGATTTTGTTCAACATACAACGCCAGCTCTTCAATTTTATCCCAATATTTGCCAAGAGTTATAATAGGCCAATCCGCTGAGATTCCGTCTTTTTTGATAAAACGAATCTCATGTTTTAGTGTCTCTACTTTTCTCATTTTGGTTAAAATTTCTCTTCCGCCGGGAATTCTTATTTGACTAGAGTAATCAAAACCAATATCAGGACTTATATCGTATTTTCCAGGATGCTTTTCAACATACAACGCTAGCTCTTCAATTTTATCCCAACATTGACCAAGAGTTTCAAGGGGCCAATCGTTTCTTCTCCCTTGTCTTTGAAGAGCCACAATCTGATCCACAAGAGCCTTTGCATGAGCTTGCTCCGCTTCGCTAGCTGGGGCTGAGACAGCTTCAGCTGCCCTTACTTCATGTGGCAGTATTGCTAAATTAAGAGTCAAAATGACTAAACCGAAAATTCCTAGTTTCATTAGGAAACATGTAAAAAAACGTAAAATATGCATGAAGAAACAGTCCTTTATAAAGGGGGAAAAATTTTTTTAGTAAAAAAACAAAAGTATCTTTATCTACTATATAAGTATATCAAAGATTTATTTCAAGAAGGTTAATCATGGCTTATTCACGAAGAGTATATAGCTAACCGCTTGTAAAGTGATGGCAATCTTTTATATCCAATGGTTTTTAGGCGACTTTTTCTTCTTTAATAACAGCACTAAGAGGCAAAGGACCGTAAAGATGGGGAAAGATTCTGCCTGAACGAGGTGATTTTTCCCATTTTAGGTGCTGTTTAATTTTATTTGTATCAATAGACAAAAGGATCACATCCGTTTGCCCTGCAAAAAATTTATCAAGAGTTCCTTGGATTTGATCAGCCGTTGAGCAATGCATATATCCATCTGCCTGGTCCAAAGCGGACCCTTTATAGATTCCTTCTTTTTTAGAGGCTTCCCATTCAGGGGCTAGAATAAGTTTATAGATGATTGGATGGTCCATTGTTTGCTCCCTTAATAATTTATCTGTAACGACGATCATCAAGCAGCACCTGATTTGGCTCAAAGTCAGCTTGATGCTTTAACAGTTCGTACGTTTCCATAAAGTCTTGAGTTGTTGTTTTTATTAAATCATCAAGACTTGAAACCACAAAATAGATTTCTTGATAGTCATCAATTTTGTAATTGGTTCGCATCACGCGCTCTGAATCAAACCACAAGCGATTAGGCTTGGGCGATTCAAGGCAATATTTGGATTCACCAGCGGATGAGACAATGCCGGAGCCATAAATCCGAAGGCCCTTTGGGGTGTCAATCAAACCAAATTCAACCGTATACCAATAAAGGCGTGCAAGGTAATGAAGACTATGGTTGCCAAGCGCCCTTAAGCCAGCTTTGCCGTAAGCCTCCATATAATCGGCAAAAACGGGTTGAATCAAAAGGGGGACATGTCCATAAATATCGTGGAAGATATCAGGTTCCTGTAGGTAATCGAGCTGATCCATGCGTCTTATAAAACAGGTTGATGGAAAACATCGATTTGCTAATAGGGTGAAAAAGATATCATCTGGAACAAGGCCCTCAACAGCAACAATTTTCCAACCGGTGGCTTTGGTTAAAATATCGCTCAGCTCATCAAAATCAGGAATTTTGTCGGGGGCTATTTCTAAATGGTCGACGCCATAGAGAAATTCTGGAACAGCGCGGTCTTGCAGAATGTCATGTTGACGGTGAAAAAGCGTTTTCCAAATATCATGCTGTTCATTGGTATAAGAGGCCCAATTTTGGTCAATAAGATGATTTTGAATTGAAGGATCCATCTTTGTGCCTTTGCGGATATTAAAAAGTCATCTGACATTATCTATTAAAGATAGTTAAAGATGCATTAAAATGCTTGACCCTTTCAATCAAAATAGTTAGGAATAAAGAAGGGGCCAGCTTGGTGGAATTGGTAGACACAACAGACTTAAAATCTGTCGCCCGTAAGGGCGTGCCGGTTCGAGTCCGGCAGCCGGCACCACTCGTTTAGAGTGGAAACGGCCCTTAACTCCCTTTTTTTGTTTTTTCATTCTTATAAACCAGCATCTGAAATGCATTCTTATGGACCCTGTGATCAAGTCACAGGGAAACTTATATCTTTTGTTATTCTGCCTTTTTCTTTCCTCTCACGGTCAGTTTTCCTGTGGCTTGACCACAGGATCCATCAGGCGATCAGTCTAGAAATATGGGCCCCATGGTCGGGGCCCAAGAAAGATATTTGTGTTGTCTTTGTTATCATTCCGCTTGCAGCAATGAATTCATTTCAGCTGGATAGTCTTGCGGTCTCATAAGTGGATGTTTTCCTTTTTCAAATTGATAAAGGTCAGCTATCCAGCTTCCCATTCGGCTGGCGGCAAACATAACGGTTGAAAGCTTTGGATCAATTCCGCATCCTCTTAAAATCAGGCTTGCGAAATAATCTACGTTGGTTTGGTAAGGAAGGCCTTTGGCAGATGCTTCTGCTTTCAAAGCGAGGGCTAAATCAATATCGTATTGAAGGTCTCTATCAGTTGTGATTTCTCTTACTTTCTTAGCGAGCACTTCCATAACCTCAGCCCTTGGATCTGTGCCTTTTTTGTAAATGGCATGCCCATGTCCCCAAAGGGTTTCTTCTTTTTTAACGACTGCATCTATAAAACGGGCAACGTCTCCTCCATAGTTTGATTTTATGTACGCAAACATATCATGTGTTTTTAAGGCCGCTTTGCCATGATTATCAGTGTCTAAAGCATTTAATGCAGCTAAGATGACATTGGCAACATCGCCGCTGCCTGAGGCTGTTTGAATCAGGATGGATGTTGAAAGATTCATTCCATGACCGATGAGTAAATCGAAATAGGTGTTTAAGATAGTGGGAAACCCTTCATCTGCTTGATATTCAGCAGGCAGCGCCATTTTCATAAAGCATCTAACCAAACCATCGTATGTTTCGGGTGTTTTGAATGTTTCAAAAGCTTTACCTCTTGAAAGGTGATTTAGATAAGCTGCAAGGGTTGTTGCGATCCCTATAATTTGTGGACCGACCTCAGCTAGTTGCTGCAATTGGTCTTTTGGGGCGATACCATCAAATTCGTCTGCGAGGCAATCTTCTAAAGCATTTCTAAAAAACCGGATAGGGCATCTGCCCTCTTGACGGCTTAAGGTTCGTAAGTATCTTTTAGCTCTTTCTATGCCAGCAAAAATATTAGTGTTAACCTCAGCTGAAATCGTTTCTGAGCCTATTAATAGCAATCCGAAAAGATTTTCATAAGGCATAGGGTCAAGGCCTTCAAAGGCAGGTTTTGAACCCACAGGAAACCCTCCTAACACATCATTAAGGGTTTTACCGCCTCTGATACGTAAAACGCCGCCTTCAGGAGTATCCACGGGGCAGGTTGTAAGACTGACATTAAACGCTACTTTGCGCATTCCATTCGTTGCGAGTAATAAACCATCACAGCTTGGATCATCTGTGTTGATGAAGATCCTGCCATCAGAAAGCCTAACTCCTTTAACAGTAACGTCGACTTCTGGTCCGCTAGCGTGGACGATTTGGATGATTAAAAATAATAGAAACGCAATAAAACGCATAAACTCCCTCTTATGAAATACCTTAAATTAAAAAATATAAGGTAGATTGTTTCATAAAAAGAGAATCTTCGGTGTAATTATTTTTAAATTTTACTAAAAAATAATCAATAATTTGCCTTGTGGAAAGGTCAATGCTCCAGACTAAACGTCATCGTGCTGACAACTCTGATTTTTCTCCCCATTAGACAGATGTAAGTGAATGATCATCTGAATAAGCATAAGGCTGGATAAGGCTTAATTTTGTTATAAGTTCTCGTTTTGCTTCCATAAGTTCATAGAGATTTTGAAGCCTTAGCCAATAACCATCAGAGAGCCCAAAAAACCTACAAAGCCTCAGGTCGGTATCAGCAGTAATACTACGAGTTCCATTAATAATGGCATGAATCCGGTTGGGGGGCACATTAATGGCCTTAGCGAGCGCGTTCTGACTTAAATGAAGAGGTTCTAAAAACTCTGTCTTTAAAATTTCGCCTGCGTGAGGGTTATGAATAAGCTGCTTCGTCATTTTCTCTTCCTTAATGATAATCAACTATTTCTACATTTAGGGCTTCCCCAAGTTCCCATGTAAAACAGATACGCCATTGCTTGGGTATGCGGATGCTCATTTGTGTTTTACGGTCTCCTTTTAAAGATTCTAAATGATTACTAGGAGGAATTCGTAAATCTTCTGGGGTAACAGAAACATCCAGCTGACGTAATTTAACAAGAGCCCTGTTTTGTATTTCTGATGGGAATTTACGAGATTTTATCCCCTGCCAGATTTTTTCTGTTTCTTTACACTTAAAGGATCTAATCACACATATGTCTCCTTAATACGAAACAGCTTAGCATGATATCTGATACGTATCAAGTATTAATTTTTTGTTCCTGCTATACGTAATTTGTACAATTTTTGTAGAACCATTTGAATCACAACTCAC
>JAIEMR010000197.1 GCA_019751935.1 Alphaproteobacteria bacterium | reverse complement strand
CTCAAATTGCTCACGAGATTTTTTGTCAATATGGGGCGATCTGTTAACTGTATACCTTTGAATACGTGTTGGCATCGGAATAGGGCCACGAACTTGTGCCCCTGTTCTTTTTGCAGTATTCACGATTTCCTTTACGGACTGATCCAACAGACGATGATCGTATGCTTGGAGCTTTATTCGAATATTCTGACTATCCATTATTTCAACTCAACAACAATTTATTTAACAATAGAGGAGACGACACCAGCACCGACGGTACGACCACCTTCACGAATCGCGAAACGAAGTCCTTCGTCCATCGCAATCGGAGCAATCAATTCTACCGTCATCGCAATGTTATCACCAGGCATCACCATCTCTACGCCTTCTGGCAAAGATACCATCCCAGTCACGTCCGTTGTACGGAAATAAAACTGCGGACGATAGTTCGTGAAAAATGGAGTATGACGCCCTCCCTCTTCCTTTGTCAAGATATATGCTTCTGCCTTGAAGTTTGTGTGAGGCGTAATGCTACCAGGAGCCGCCAATACCTGACCGCGCTCAACATCTTCTCTCTTCGTTCCACGAAGAAGCGCACCAATGTTATCTCCTGCTTCACCTGAATCCAGCAATTTACGGAACATCTCGACGCCTGTTACAACAGTCTTTACTGTCGGACGAATCCCTACAATCTCTGCTTCCTCACCAACTTTTATAACGCCTCTCTCAACGCGCCCGGTAACAACTGTACCACGGCCTGCGATTGAAAACACATCTTCTATCGGCATCAAGAATGGACGATCTTTCGCACGTTCCGGTTGCGGAATATATTCATCTACCGCCGCCATCAACTTTAGAATTGCTTCTTTTCCTTTTGCTGGATCTTTATCTTCTAATGCACAAAGTGCTGATCCGCGGATAACAGGAATCTTATCTCCTGGAAATCCATAGGATGTTAACAATTCACGAACTTCTAACTCTACCAAGTCCGCCAATTCTTCATCATCTACCATATCGATCTTGTTCATAAACACAACAAGCGCTGGAACACCAACCTGACGTGCTAGCAAGATATGCTCGCGTGTCTGAGGCATCGGGCCATCAGCTGCTGACACAACCAATATACCGCCGTCCATCTGTGCAGCACCCGTGATCATGTTCTTTACATAGTCTGCGTGGCCTGGACAGTCAACGTGTGCATAGTGACGATTCGCTGTCTCGTACTCAACGTGCGCTGTCGAAATCGTAATACCACGTGCTTTTTCTTCTGGAGCTTTATCTATCTGATCATACGCCATAAAACTCGCACCACCACTCTCTGCTAATACTTTCGTAATCGCCGCTGTTAATGATGTCTTCCCATGATCTACGTGACCAATCGTTCCTATATTGCAATGCGGCTTATTCCGCTCATACTTCGCTTTCGACATGTCCTTGTGTTCCTATCAGCTATGCTTAAAGTAATTCATAAAATTATAATTTGGAGCGGGTGATGGGAATCGAACCCACATAGCCAGCTTGGAAGGCTGGAGCTTTACCACTAAGCTACACCCGCATATTTGGTGGAAGGAGCAGGATTTGAACCTGCGTAGACTAACGTCGGCAGATTTACAGTCTGCTGCCTTTAACCACTCGGCCATCCTTCCAACATTCCTCTATGATTTAGGAGATTTTTGCTTAGTCTGTCAATAATTTAATACAATTATTTACCTATTTATTCCCCTTTCCCTTCTCAACTGTGCTAAAAAATTCATTGAACTGTTTTGAAAAATATTCTAATAACCATCTTTATGCTCCTTATATTACAGCAGATAGAATAGAGTTTTCTACACATGGCAAAAAGATCTCGTCTTTCGAGCATACTCAAACCAGCTCCTCTCTCTTTGCTCGTTGCCTGTTCATTTGCTTTAATTGATTGGTTATCTCCTGTTTCACTTTCTGGCCTTTCTTTGGCTTTTATATTTTTATGCAGCATAATAATTAGTCTTATTTATGGATTGTCGATTTCTCATGAAAAGCCATCCAGATCCAAGGAATCCAAAAAAAATCCTTTTTCGACTCTTTTTAAATTTAGAACATTTTTAACTTTTGAAGAGGTTTTAAATAACACCCTTGAAGATATCTTAGGCCATTTAAAAAATCTTCCGCCCTCCTCTATTTCTCTTTTCGCGAATCTTTCAAGCAAAGAACATCGATATTCCATTTCTCTTTCATATCTCATCACAGTCATACAAAATTTTTCATTTCAAATAAATGCAAGCCCTGTATACAGCATACCTCAAAGAAAAATAAGCTTTTATCACTATGATATTTCTTTGCCTTTGCCAGAAAGCAAACAATTCGTAGAGTTAGAAAGATTAGAAGTTAAAGCAAATCCTTATGATAAAGCTCAGATCGATCTTGCTATACTGCTTGCAACGCTTTCCAAAATTATAAAAGAAAGTAAATCACCTAGTTGCACACCTTTTCTGTGTAGGGTGCCTGAGAGTATTTTCAAACAACCTCAACATTTACAGCTTTTCAAAGATCTCATTGGTCATTTTACCTTTCCAAAACATCTGTTTGTTTTTTTGATACAGCCTTCTTCAATTCTGAAACATCATAATTTACTAGCAGAACTGAATAGGCAAAGCATCCAAATTGGCCTGGAAATCAATGATATTCCAAACAAGAGAGTCCCTCATTCTGTAAGCCTTGTTTACATAAGCTTGACTCATTTAAGTAATTCACTAAAAGGCCTAGCTCGAAGGCAGGCCAGCCAGCAAATTCAGTCATTTTCTGAGCAATCTTATAAAATTATTCTGAGTGATTTAGAAGACATTCAAACCTTACAAGACATAGCTCCTACTCATGTAGATTACGCTTGCGGCCCTGCTTTTGGTGAGGTACAACTTTTAGAAGAGTTTCTAACACATTACCAGGATGACTAAATTTATGAATGGGCTTTCTTCACTTGTTCACCAATATGACCTTTTTTTTATAGATCTTTGGGGTGTCACTCATAATGGAAAAACGCCTTTTCCTGAAGCGCTGGAATGTTATCAAAATCTAAAAAAAGAAGGTAAACCTGTTTTTATCCTCTCTAATGCTCCTCGTATGCCTGAAGCAGCTATTAAGAAACTCTCTGGAATGGGACTCCCGCGGGATCTTTATAATGATCTTCAAACATCAGGTTATGAATGTCATAAAAATTTACGCGATCGATCTGATGCGTTTTACCAAGCTTTAGGAACTCGCCTTTATCATGTAGGGCCTGAACGGGATCGCAATCTTTTTACATCCCTGGAATATACGGATGTAACCAATATCGATGACGCAGATTTTGTTTTGGTGACGGGAACAGATATGTGGGATAGAACGCTTGAATCCTATCAATCGGAATTAGATCAAGCGTTACAGCGTAATTTACCCCTTGTCTGTGCTAATCCAGATAAACGTGTTCTGTATGGTGATGAAATCGTTCTTTGCTCAGGTGCGATAGCAGCTCATTACCAATCCATGGGCGGGAAAATGCGTCAACACGGAAAACCGGATGCAGAAATTTATCAAATTTTGCACTCCAGAGCCCAGGAATCCTTAAATAAAGAAATCTCCAAAGATCGAATCTTAATGATAGGCGATTCCCTTGCAACAGATATCGCTGGCGCTAATGCTTATGGAATTGATTCTCTGATGGTCCTAAGCGGAATCCATGGCGGCGAACTGTTGCCACATTTTAAGAAAAATACATTCAATGAGACTTTGAAACAATTAGGCCAACAATATAATGCTGAACCTACGTATGTAGCGGAGAAAATGCATTGGTAAGGGGGAAATCCCTTGATGGATCTTCCGGTCGAGCCGGAGGAAAACTTTGGGTGTGATGAATAGAAAAAAGACAGTATAAAAAAACAGAAATAGTCTTCCTTCGACTTGATCGAAGGATCCATTACTGCATTACCTCTTCATCACCTTACCAATTCCAAAAGATACTTTAACGGATGAATATTGATCTGTCCTTTATAAGCAGTCTTTTTAGAGGGGGAAGAAGCACAAAAAGCCTCCGAAAAACCTAATTTCTCCGCTTCTTTGAACCTAAGCTCGCTGTGACTTACTGGCCTGACTTCGCCTGTTAACCCAATCTCTCCAAAATAAATACTTGAAGAGGGAACCGGTTGATTTTTAATAGCTGAAATAAGGGCAGCCGCCACAGCTAAATCGGCCGCGGGTTCTGTGATTTTAAGCCCACCGGCCACATTTAAATAAATATCTTTATTACCAAAGCTAAGGCCACATCGTGCCTCTAAAACTGCCAGTATCATCGAAAGACGATTAGAATCCCAGCCCACAGCCGTGCGCCTTGGTGACGCCAAATAGGATGGCGCAACCAAAGCCTGAATTTCCAAAAGAATGGGCCGCGTTCCCTCCATACCAGCAAAAATAGCAGTACCGCTGACTTCATTTTGATGATTCGCTAAGAAAAGCTCTGATGGATTTCGAACCTCGGTTAGCCCTTGATCTCCCATTGCAAAGACACCAATTTCATCAGTCGCCCCAAAGCGATTTTTAACGGATCTTAAAATCCGATAGTCATAATTCCGTTCACCTTCAAAATAAAGGACGGTGTCAACCATGTGCTCTAAAACTCTGGGACCAGCAAGGACTCCTTCTTTGGTTACGTGCCCTACCAGAATAACCACATGCCCCTGTTTTTTAGCTGAAGCGATAAGGTCTTGTGTGCAAGCGCGAACTTGAGAAACCGTCCCTGCAGCAGAGGTAATATCCTCTGATATCATGGTTTGAATGGAATCAATAATGGTGAGCTTTAAATTGGAAAGCTTATCTATAGCAACCAGAATATCTTGCAGCTGAGTAGATGAAGCCATATGAACAGCAGCTTTATTAACTTTCAGCCTTTCTGCCCTAAGCCTTAGTTGACTCAAAGCTTCCTCACCCGAGATATAAGCGCATGCTGATGATTGAGATAATGAGGCAACAACTTGCAAAAGAAGGGTGGATTTTCCAATGCCAGGATCTCCGCCAACAAGAATCACTGACCCTGGGACAAGCCCTCCTCCGCAAACACGATCAAATTCTGCTATGCCTGTTAAAATTCTGGAATGATCAAGAGGAGTATCGGTTTCAGAGGTTTCAAGAGTTGAGAAGAAATTTCCTGAATCAATTCTTTTGTGACGCGCCGTTTGCTTTGGAGCTATGGATTCTTCGACAATGCTGTTCCAAGCCCCACAAGTATCACAACGACCGCTCCATTTACTATGCCAGCCGCCGCATTCTTGACAAACAAATTGCTGTTGGATCTTGGCCATTCTTGAAAAGTGCCCTTAAATTATAAGAATTTCTTTCAAGATAGAATAAATAAAAGAAATTGAGCAATAAAAAAGGCGGGATAAATCCCGCCTGATTCTCAAAAGCAAAAACTTAGTGAGCTGCTGGAGCTGTTGTAGCTGGAACTGCTGCAGGAGTAGTTGGAACTGCTGCTGGAGTAGCTGGAACTGCTG